>VERO01000069.1 GCA_018882625.1 Phycisphaerales bacterium
GCCTGACTATGTCAACTCGCCGGTGACTGACGCGCAGCGCGACGCGAAGGCGCGCTACGACAAGGTCAAGGGCAGTGCCGTGAACCCCGTCATCCGGGAGGGCAACTCAGATCGGCGCGCGCCCAAGGCCGTGAAGGACTACGCCCGCGCGAACCCCCACAAGATGGGCACGTGGACCGCAGGCTCTCAGGCGCATGTCGCCTCGATGCAGGCCGGAGACTTCTTCGGGAACGAGCGGTCGGCCACCATGCCTGCGGCCACGACCCTCCGCATCGAGCACGTGGCGGCGGACGGGTCCGTCAGGGTCCTCAAGGACGGCATCAAGGTCGACGCAGGGGACATCGTGGACGGCACGTTCATGAGCAAGGCGGCGCTCGTGCAGTTCCTCGACGCGCAGGTCGCGGATGCCCGTGCGCATGGGGTCCTGTTCTCGCTGCATTTGAAGGCGACGATGATGAAGGTCTCTGACCCGATCATCTTCGGTCACGCGGTGCGATCGTTCTTCAGGCCTGTCTTCGAGAGGCATGCGGCCACGCTGGCGCGGATCGGCGTCGATCCCAACAACGGCTTCGGTGACCTCGTCGCGAAGATCGCGTCACTGCCGGATGCTGAGCGAACCGCGATCCAGCGGGACATCGACGCGACGTTCGCAGCAGGTCCAGCGATCGCGATGGTCGACAGCGACCGCGGCATCACCAATCTCCACGTGCCCAGCGACGTCATCATCGACGCATCGATGCCCGTGATGCTGCGCGAGGGCGGCAAGATGTGGAACGCGCAGGGCAAGACGCAGGACGCGAAGGCCGTCATCCCAGACCGCAGCTACGCGGGCGTGTACCAGGCCGTGATCGACGACTGCCGCGCGCACGGCGCGCTCGACCCCAAGACGATGGGCAGCGTCCCGAACGTGGGCCTCATGGCCAAGGCGGCCGAAGAGTACGGCAGCCACGACAAGACATTCGAGATCGCCGCACCTGGCACGGTGCGCGTCGTCGACGCATCGGGCGCTGTGGTGATGCAGCATGCCGTCGAGGCCGGGGACATCTGGCGCGCATGCCGCACCACGGATGCTGCGATCAGGGACTGGGTCAAGCTCGCGATCACGCGCGCCCGACTCTCGTCGACGCCCGCCGTGTTCTGGCTCGATTCGAAGCGGCCGCATGATGCGCAGCTCATCGCGAAGGTGAAGGCGCATCTCGCAGGGCACGACTCCGCGGGCCTCGAGTTCCACATCATGGCGCCCGCGGACGCGTGCACGTTCTCGCTCGGCAGGATCCGGCAGGGCAAGGACACGATCTCCGTCACCGGCAACGTGCTGCGCGACTACCTCACGGACCTGTTCCCGATCCTCGAGGTGGGCACAAGCGCCAAGATGCTCTCCATCGTGCCCCTGATGAACGGCGGCGGCCTCTTCGAGACTGGCGCCGGCGGCTCGGCGCCCAAGCACGTGCAGCAGTTCCTCGCCGAGAACTCCCTCAGGTGGGACTCGCTTGGGGAGTTCATGGCGCTCGCGGCGAGCTTCGAGCACCTTGCGGACCGCACCGGCAACGCCAAGGCCCGGGTGCTGGCGTCCACGCTCGATGAGGCAACAGGCGAGTACCTGCGGAACAACAGGGGACCCGCGCGGAAGGTCGGCGATCTCGACAACCGCGGGAGCCACTTCTACCTGGCGCTGTACTGGGCTCAGGCGCTCGCGCGCCAGACGGCCGACAGCGAGCTGAAGGAGCGCTTCGCGCCGGTCGCCGCGGAGATGACCGCCAAGGAGCAGCAGATCGTCGCAGAGCTCAACGGCGCGCAGGGCAAGCCCACCGACATCGGCGGCTACTACCGCCCGGATCCAGCGCGCGCGTCGAGAGCGATGCGCCCAAGCGCCACGCTCAACGCCATCCTCGACCACGCGATGGCCGGCGCGGCCTAGCGTGATGGCCGAGTACGACGCAATCGCTGACGAGTACGCCGCATCGAAGCTGCTGCCATGGCGAGTCCATGTCGAGCAGCCCACCCTCTTCGGGCTGATCGGGGACGTGCGCGGCAAGTCGGTGCTTGATCTGGCGTGCGGCGATGGCATCTACGCGCGGATGCTCGCAGACCGCGGCGCCGCACGAGTCCATGGCGTGGACCTCTCGGGCGGGATGGTCGATCTCGCGCGAAAGGCGGAGGCTGCGCGTCCTCGTGGAGTGACCTACTCCGTGAGCGACGCGGCAGATGTGCAGGGCCTTGGGCAGTTTGACATTGTGGTGGCGGCATACCTCTTCAACTATGCGCAGGACCGGGCGCAGCTCGCGCGCATGGCCGACTCCGCATTCCGCAACCTTGTCCCAGGCGGCAGGCTGTGCGGCGTGAACGACAATCCCAGGACCTGTGCCGAGCGCTACCGCTACTACCCGGAGTTCCGCTTCATCCGGTACATCGAGAAGCCGCAGCGGGAGGGGTCCTCGATCACCTGGTCCATCCTGCCCGAGTCTGGCGACGCATGCATCTTCGACAACTTCTGGATCGCCCCGGAGACCTACTGCGACACCTTCGCGTCGGCCGGCTTCAGCGACTTCCGGTTCGTCGATGCGCAGGTCGCGCCTGGGGAAGATGCGGCCCCGTTCGAGGCCTTCCTCGATGATTGCCCGATCTGCGGTATCGCCGCTCGCAAACCCTAGGCGTCGCCGCCGACCCGGTCACGCTCGTCGGCATCGCCTTGGGCTGGCGGCAGCAGCATCGAGGCCTCCTCGGGAGGCAGCTCCTGCACGTTGCGCAGCTTGCGCTCGATGGCGCGGGTCCTCGTCCCGGTCTTCTCGATAGTGTTCGCTGCCGCGTCGATCTGCTTGCGCAGCGTGTCCATGACCTCGCCGAACTTGCCGAACTCGGTCTTGACCGCGCCAAGCAGCTGCCAAACCTCGCTCGATCGCCTCTCGAGCGCGAGCGTGCGGAATCCCATCTGGAGGCTCTGCAGGATGGCCGAGAGCGTGGTGGGTCCCGCGAGCATCACCCGGTGGGTGGAGTTGAGCTCCTCGGCAAGGCCAGGCGAGCGCAGGAGCTCCGCGTAGAGGCCCTCAGTCGGCACGAAGAGGATCGCGAAGTCCGTGGTGTGCGGCGGATCGAGGTACTTCATGCGGATGTCCTTGGCAAAGGTACGGATCGCGTCGGAGAGCGCCTTCTGCGCGGCATCCGCGGCGTCCTTGTCCGCGCGGTCCTGCGCATCGAGCAGGCGCTCGTAGTCCTCCTTGGGGAACTTTGCGTCGATCGGCAGCAGCAGGGGACCGCTGTCATCGCGCCCCGGCATCCGCACCGCGAACTCCACGCGCTTGTTCGATCCTGGCGCGGTCTCGGCATTGCGCACGAACTGCTCCTTCGTGAGGAACTGCTCGAGGATCGCCTCCAGCTGAATCTCGCCAAGGATGCCGCGCGACTTCACGTTGGTGAGCACGCGCTTGAGCCCTCCCACATCTGCGGCCATCGACTGCATCTCGCCGAGCCCCTTGTGCACCTTCTCGAGCTGCTCGCTCATCATCTTGAATGCGCCATCGAGGCGCGTCTGGAGCGTCGTCTCGAGCTTTGTGTCGACGGCGCCACGCAGCTCGTCGAGCTTCTGCTGGTTCGTCTGCTGCAGCTTGAGCAGCTCGTCAGCGATGGTGGTTCGCACGGTGCCGAGGGACTCGATCACCTGCACCAGTGACTGGTTCACGCGCACCTGGTAGGCGTCAAGAGACACGCCGATCTGCTCGCGCTGCTGCGTGAGCGTGCGCCGGAGCTCCTCGCGCTGCTGCCCAAGCACATGCCCGAGCTCCTCGCGCTGCTTCACGAGCACCTGCCCGAGCTCCTCGCGGGTGACCTTGGCTGCCGCCTCCGCGTCAAGACGCATCGCGCGAAGCGACTCTGCGGTGGCGCTGCGGTTCGTGTCAAGCGTGGCCTTGAGCGCGGCCATGTCGGCGAGGAGCGGGCGCACCGCGGCATCGAGATCGTCCGCGCTGGCGCCACCTGAGCCTCCTCCACGCCGGCCGAGCGCCGCGAACACCGCCGCCACCGCGGCAGCGAGAGCCAGGAAGAAGGTGCCGACGAGGAGTGCGGTGTCCATGGGTCAGGGAGCGGCGAGGGCCACAAATCTGGATGAGTGCCCGGCAGCTGCCCCGCACAGCGCGGCTGGGCAGCGTTCACAAGGGTACCGCTGCGCGCTGCGGGCGATCTGCAGCCGGACATGCCAGGCTCCCGGCCGCGCCTCGCGCCGTGCTCGCGAAGTGGTACAACTGAATCCTCGTCATGCACAGGATCCCATCAGCTGGTCAGCGGGCGCTCTTCGAGGATGTCGCATCTGCCGCGATGGGAGTCGGCAGTGCGCTCCATGAATGCATGGGCCCGCTGCTGACCGATCACGGAAGCTCCCGAGCCCTCGGCCGGGCGCTCTCGATCGACAAGATGCTCGCATGGCAGGCCTTCACGATCGCGACAGCCCACGATGCCGGCGCGATCCTCGCGGCGCTTCCCGGCAAGCCTGGTTTCGAGACCGTTCTCCTCGCGCTGCGCACGGCGGGCCGCGACACCACGGCGGTGCAGGCGGCCCTCGAGGCGCTCGACGGGGCGCTGGATTCGCGCCACATCACGCGCGGCCAGCTCCGTGCCATGGCGGTCGGTGGGGGCGATGCCGACACGCGCAGGCGTACGGAGCAGCGCCTGCACCGCCAGGCCTTCAAGGCGAACTCCGCGATTCGCGGGGCATGGATCGCCGGCCGTGTGGGAACCATGATCGTGTTCCCTGGCACGCGACCGGGTCTCGCGAGCGTGACCGCGCTCACGCTGGTGCACGGGCTCGTGCGCAGCGTGGCGATGGGCCCGGTGCCCATCTATGTGCCGCTCGTCAGCGTGCCGGATGGCGACGATGCGTCCAGGCGCGTTGGCACGGCCAAAGGCCATCCGTCCTGGTGCAGGGCCCTGGTGCCCTCGCTCAGCTCGCTTCCGCTATCCCCAGGTGAGGTCACGATGATCAAGGCCCTCGGCAGCCAGGCGGTGCTGGTGGATCCTGATCCGCACCGTCGTTCCGCCATCGACCTGTCGTTTGCGGAGACGATCCAGGATGCCGGACCCATCCGGCGCAACGAGCAGTCGCGCGAGGCGCTCTGGTTCATGCCGGTCACGCTTCCGATGGAGATGGCGGTGCTCGACGTGCTCGTGCACCGGTCGCTCGGCGAGGTCGCCCCCTCAGCGCACCAGTACTTCACGCCGACGCCCAGCCAGCTCCCGGTCGACCACCCGGAACTTCTGCGCTACCCCGTGGAGCTCGAGGCGGGATGGGTGCGCTCGGCGCGGTTGCCTCGCCGCATCGCGGCGGCCACGGGCACCTACGAGAGGCTCCTTGAGCACGGTGCCACGATCAGCGGGACGGCATTGCGCGACTTCCGCCACTACCGGGTGCAGCAGGAGCACCCCCCGGTGCCGACGTCGCTTGTGGTGCGGTGGCAGCTTCCTGAGTGAGCCCGGCGGCGCGTGCAGGCGCCCGTGCCATGCTGCGATCGCCCGTCTGGGACGAGGTGCGCCACGGGTGCGTGACCTTGCGTGAGGGTGCCCGCGCGATTGGGCGGTCTTCGGTTGGAGGGGCATGCGCGAGCGCGGCCTTTGCATCCCTGCAGGCCGAGGCAAGCCGATCCGCGAGATGCACGCAGTCGGCTCCGACGAGACCCTCAAGCACCTGGTACTCAGCGAGCATGCGGATCAGCCCTAGTCCGTACTGGCATGCGGCCTCTATGGCGCGGTCGCCCTGTGCGCGCAGGGGCGCGGGCCATTCCGGCACGCGGACCGAACGGATGTACCGTTCGACGATCGCGCCAAGCGCACTGCACGTCGCATTGCGGTCTCGTGCGGCGGTCGCCTCGTGCGCAGGGTCCTGATGCGTACGGCCATGACCGGACATGAGGTGTGCAGGGCCTCTCGATGCTGGTAGGTGCATCGCACAGATCTATCCCACGCCAGTCGCGAGTACACCCCATGTCGCGGGAACGCGTGGGCGTGGATACTGGCCGCATCGCGGCCGCACCCCGACTGCACGAGTGTCTGCGCAGACCGTGACCGGGGCACTGCCGATGCAGTCATCCCGCGGTGGCGGGCCACCCGCTGCGCCAGGTCCATCCGATCCTGACCTCCGAGGGGGTGAGCGGATAGTCGACGCGGATCCGGAACGTCCGGAAGGATCCGACGTCTTGCCTGACCGCCTTGGCGCATCCCTCGACCAGTGCCTCCCACCGCGTGCCTGCAGAGGCGAAGGGCGCAGGCGGCGTTCGGTCAGCGATCCAGCGCGCGTCGATCTCGATCGGGTGCCGCAGGAAGTCGGGACCGGCCATGTGAATGGGTTCCGGCGCGGTGCGCCGGTGCATGTGTACGGTGACGTCGGAGACCGGCATCGACTCGTGGAACATGAGATCGACCATCGCATGCTCCATCGGGTTGAACAGGGCGACGCCGGTCTGTCCGGCATCTCCATCCCGGTCCTCGCGCAAGGTGCGTACGCCGTGGCCGATCTCGCGAAACGCGAAGTCGACACGGTTGGATGCCGATGGCGGTGGCTGGTAGCACAGCGCCTCTCCGTCGCCGCAGTCGACAGTGCTCAGGTGCTCGTCGAGGACTTCGGGTGAGCAGAGCTCGCGCACCAGCGAGGCCATCGTGCCCTTGCGGGATCTCCGGGAATGGCGTGGCGCGGGAGATGCAGCCTCGCTTGCCTGCTGCGTCCGGTAGTAGACGGGTATCGGGCCCGAGTTCAGCGTGCGGCAGAACCGGTGCAGCAGCGTGGCCGCGACCAGGGTCATCTGCTTCGGTGTGCCGCCTGGAAGCAGCATCACCGCTACAGCCGTTCCTCCGATCGAGATGCCCTGGATCGCTGCATTCGCCTCGTGCGCCCGCCGATGAAGCTGCCGCAGCGCGCCCCGCTCGGACACATCGCCCCACTGGCCGGTCACCATCGACTTCAGCTGGGTACGCGAGAAGCCGCGGCGGCGCATCGCGTACACGAGCGCAGCGCGCGCGCGCTCGAGCGCGGTGGTATCCCGGCCTGCCGACACCAGAGCCTGCATCACCTTGGCCATGCCAGCCGGTCCCGGCAGTGCCGCGAGTATCGGCACAGGATCGGATGCCGTGGCGATGTGGTGCACCTGCCACGCCAGCGACTTGTCGATGCCGAGCGCCTGCGCAAGCTCGCGGATGGATGGCTGGTCCTCAAGCAGCGGAGCCACGCACGAGCGCATCTCGCGGCCGAGCGTCATCGCAGCCGAGGCGAGGTCCTCGAAGAGGCCGCGTGCAGGCACCGGCGGGTTAGGCCCCGATCCCGACATGCTCATATGGATCGGCAGGCGGCGCGCAAGGGCTTGAGTCAGACCCGTGCGCTACGTTCACGGGTCACGCGCTTGCCGAGTCGCATCATGAACTTGCGTTCACGATCGCGAGGCCGAGCCTCGCACGCGTGCAGGCGGTGTAGAGCCGAGCGTCGTCCATGCTTGGCGTGCGGATCACGATCACGAACGGCCGCTCGCAGCCCTTGTACTTCTGGGCGGTGGCCATGTCGATGACATTGGGGTTGCCTTGGGCGTCCACGTGGCCGATCGGCCGCAGCATGTAGCGGCCGCGGACGTTCCAGGGATCCGGTGACGGGTTCGCGCCAGCGCGCCGCAGCGGATGCTCCGGGTTCAGCGGCGTGACGGCAGCCTGCACGAGGATCTGATCAGCCGAGAAGCCATGCTCGTCGATGGCGTCGAGAATGATGTCATGCACCAGTGTGGCGACCGCACTCCGTTGCACGGTGTGCTCCTCGGGAATGAAGCCGTCGGGGGCCGTGGGGTCGCACTCTGCGTGCTCGTGGGGGATGATCTTGCGCGCGCGCAGGAAGTCGAACACATGCATCGACAGGCGACGGTTGACCGAGAGGATGTCGGGCTCGCCGAAGCTTGCCGCCAGGCGGGCGGTGAGGCCGGCGGCAAGATCGCCGGGCATGGCGCCCGCGGCGCCAGCGACCAGGTTCGCGAAGAGCAGCTGCGCAGGGTCGTAGAGGCACCACGTGGTCACGTCCTCGCGCACCATCATCTGCAGCGCGGCGATCCAGTCCTGGTGGAAATCCTGCGCCTCGTCGATCACGAGCATGCTTGGCCGCTCGTCGTCGCGCAGGGGCGCCTTCGCCAAGGCCTCCGACAGGAGCACCGGTGCCCGCGACCGGTAGAACTCCTCGGCTTCAGGGTTGTCGGCTGGCGGGTTCCACGCCATGCCGGCCCGGCGCACCAGGTGCGCGCACAGGCGGTGGAAGCTCGTGGCCTCGAAGCGCTGGCCATGTGCCGAGCCCATGTCGCTGACCTGATCGGCCAGCAGCTCGTTGAAGCACACGTAGAGCGCGCGCGCCGCGGGGTCCTCGCGCAGCGCAAGCCCGATCCTGATCATCGCAGCGAGTGTCTTGCCGGTGCCTGCGGGCCCCTCGACGAGCACCTTGCGTCGCTTGAGCTTGCTGCGCACGAACTCGTGCAGCGGTGTGGGTGCATCGAGCGGGTCGCGGTCCTGCTTGAGAAGGCGTGCGACCTGCTTGCGCGCGCTGCGCTCGGCGCTGAAGGGCGGCAGGATGCATGTCTCGAGCGCCCGCTCCACCGTGTCGGCGGCACGCGATGGATCGTTTGGCTTGAAGTGCGTGCCGGCGTATCCGAAGACCGACTCGAGCCAGCGCTCGAAGCGCTCGGGGCTCTCGCAGTCGGCCGAGGATGCGATGAGGTCCGGGTGCCACTCGAGCGGCATCGCGGAACTGATGCGGTCGCTGAATGGGAGTGCGATCGCTGGCGCGTGCCAGATCCAGGAGGGCCGGAAGAGCTGGTCGCCGAGCTTGTCGCCCAGCCTCCGCAGCAGGTTCGACTCCGCCGAGCGTGCCTGCAGGCAGGGATTGTCGCAGGGCTTCCAGTCGTTGCCGCCGCCGCGCGATTCCCAGTGCACGCCGCCCTGCAGCCGGAGCTCTCCGCCCTTGGCCTCGATGACGACGAAGCCGCGGGTGCGGTCGATGACGAGGAAGTCGATCTCGCGCAGCGGGCCGATGCCCGACGCCGCATCCTCGCGAGTCGGCGCCGTGAGCTGGCGCACATGCACGCCGTAGAGCGCGAGCCAGCGCTCGCTCGGTGCGGGACCGCCGTGGCACATCCACAGCAGGTCGCGGATCCTGCGCTCGCCCTTGCGCCCCGACGCCTCGATCGCCTCGCTGTCACCGCCCAGAATGAACATCAGATGATGGTACGTGTCGCGCACCCACCCATCTGGCATCAGGGCCCGCGTGCGATCGCCGGTTACGACGACAGGCGTGGCGACAGTCGACCGATCGGTTAGGCTTGCACTGCGGCGTGCAGGGAATCGTCTTGCGTCGTGCGCACAGTCCCGGGAGACTTCTGGAGGATTTCAATGGCGTCATATTGGCTTATGCGTAGGGGTGGTGGTCCTGAGGGTCCGTATCCGAAGACGCAACTGTGTCAGATGGTGTCATCAGGTCATGTACACGGCGATGATGAGGTATCCGCAGGCCAGTTCGGCCCGTGGGCACGAGAGAGTTCGGTTCCGCAGCTCAGCGTGCTGTTGCCGTCACCGATGCATTCAAACACAGCGGACGCTCGCTCAGCCCCATCGCAGCCCTCGGCCCCAGTCGAAGCGTCCGCTTCTGGTACCGGCAGCGGCTACATGCCGCCACAGCCGCCACCACCTGGAGGCAGTCACGTCCCGCCGGCAGGCGGGGGCTACATGCCGCCACAGCCGCCACCACCTGGAGGCAGTCACGTCCCGCCGGCAGGCGGGGGCTACATGCCGCCACAGCCGCCACCTCCTGGAGGC
>VERO01000070.1 GCA_018882625.1 Phycisphaerales bacterium
GTCGTGGCGGTGGTCGCGGTGTTCCTGGTGGTCATGCTTGCCGCGGGGACGCCAAGCTTCTGCCAGCCTCCGGCGAGCAATCCCGCCCCGACGAACTGAGCCGTGGGGAGCGGGCAGGGCAGGCCGGCCGGCTGCGGGGCCCGCCAGACTCGCGCACGCTCAGGCGTCAGAACGTCAGCACGCTCGTGACGCGCAGCGGCACAAGCCGCTCGCGCCCGGACAGTCCCGTCAGCTCGATGAAGACGCTGGCGCCGACGCACTCGGCGCCCATCTCCCGCAACAGCGATGCGCTTGCGCCAAGCGTGCCTCCCGTCGCGAGCAGGTCGTCCGCGAGCAGCACGCGCGTGCCACGACTCACTGCATCGGCATGGACCTGGAGCGTGTCGGTGCCGTACTCGAGGTCATACGTGACGGACCGGGTCCTCGATGGCAGCTTGCCCGGCTTTCGCACGGGCACGAACCCTGCGTTGAGTGCAGTCGCGAGCGCCGTGCCGAAGATGAACCCGCGGCTCTCGGGGCCTACCACCACATCCACACCCGACGCGCGCCACGGATGGGCCATGCACTCGACGGCGAGGGCAAGGGCTGACCGGTCGGCGAGCAGGGGAGTGATGTCCTTGAAGACGATCCCCGGCTTCGGGAAGTCGGGGATGTCGCGCACGAGTCGCTTCAGGCTGTCGACCATGCGAGTGTTGTACAGCGGGGGCGTCGCGCGCGGGGCTATCATCGCTCTCCCATGTCACGTCCAGCGCACAGCGGCACCGGCAAGCTCGAGGTCGTCGAGCCCGTGGGCAAGCGCGTGCTCATCCGCAAGGACGAGGACAAGAAGGTCACGAAGGTCGGCATCCACCTCCCCGACAAGATGGAGATCCCCACGCTGACCGGCCGCATCGTGGCGATCAGCGCGCAGGTCGCCAGCGACTCGAACTACCCGGTGGCCCAGTACGACCGCGTGCTGTTCAACCCGCGGCACGCCATTCCCGTCGACTTCGAGGGCGAGAACCGGCTGTTCGTGGTGCCCGTCGAGGATGTGGTCGCGGTGTTCCGCCGCGCCGCGCAGCCATGACCGGACCAGCCGCCGCCGGCGGCGCCCGCTTCGGCGTCGGCCTGCACCCGGACCCGTACCCGGTAAGCCCCGCACGGAGGGCCTTCGCGGTCGAGGTGGTGCCACCCGGATCCAAGAGCGAGACCACCCGCATGTACGCGCTGGCGGCGCTGGCCGAGGGCGCGTCGCGCGTGTCGCGCCCGCTGCGCGCACGCGACACGGATCTCCTCCTCGATGCGCTCTGCGCATCGGGAGCGCGGTCCGAATGGGATGCGGACACGGTTCGCGTGCGCGGCACCTCCGGGTCGCCCGCGGGGGGATGCCGCGTGCACCTCGGTGACGGCGGCGCTCCCGCGCGGTTCATGCTTGCGGTGGGTGCGCTGTCGCGTGCGCCGGTGCTGGTCGATGGGAGCGCGCGCCTGCGCGAGCGGCCGGTCGCCGAGGGCGTCGAGCTCCTGCGGAGCGCGGGGGCGCTTGTGCGGTACGCGGAGGCTCAGGGTCGGCTGCCCATCGAGGTTGGCGGCGGTGGTCGGGTGCAGGGCGGGACCGTAGAGGCCGCGCGCACCGCGTCGAGCCAGTTCCTGAGCGCGCTGCTGCTGATGGCGCCGTGGACGCAGCTGGGCATCGATCTCGTCATGCGCGACGGCCCCACGAGCGCGTCGTACGTCGAGCTCACGATCGACACGATGCGACGCTTCGGCATCCCGGTCGCTGTGGAGCGCGACGCGCTGGGTCGGCTGTCGCGCGTGCGCGTCGAGCCGTGCCGCGTGGCCGGCGCGGAGGTGGAGGTGGAGCCGGATGCCAGCAGTGCCGTGTACTTCCTGGCGGCTGCGGCAGCGATTCGCGATGCGCGCGCGACGATCCGCGGACTGCCGCGGACCTCACGGCAACCTGACACGGCATGCGTGGCGGCGCTGGTCGCGATGGGAGCCCGCGAGATCACCGTGCCAGGCGGCATCGGCATCGAGGGCACCGACCAGCTGAGGGGCATCGACGTGGATGGCAGCAGGTGGCCCGACGGGGCGCTGAGCATCTGCGCCATCTCCGCGGTGGCGCGCGGCATGACGCGGATCCGCGGGCTTGAGACGCTGCGGGTCAAGGAGTCCAACCGGGCATCGGCGCTCGCCACGGAGCTCGCGAAGTTCGGCTGCGGCGTGTCCACGACCGAATCGTCGATATGGGTCGACCCATCGGGGATGCATGGTCGTCCGGTCACGGTCGACTCGCACGGGGACCACCGCGTCGCGATGAGCTTCGCCGCGCTTGGCGTGGCGAGGCCTGGCGTGTCGGTGACCGATCCCGCATGCGTGGACAAGAGCTATCCGGGCTTCTGGACGGACCTGCGCGCCCTCTGTGGCGCGGGATCCTGAAGGTCGCCGATAGACTCTTCAGTGCGCATGGCGTCCGCGTTCTGGATCTTCGCGAGGCGGCTGCTGAGGCGGCCGATGGCGTGCGCTGCGGCGCTTGGGCTGGCGTTCATTTCCGCTGGCGGGCTCGGTGCTGGCCTGCTGAGCCTTGGCCCGATCCTGCAGCTGATCCTCGGGGAGTCTTCCTCGCTGCGCTCCCTCGTCGAGTCGAAGGTGGCGGAGCATCCGTGGCTGCCCATATCGCCAGGCGTGGTGGAGATGATTCCCGAGAACCGCCTCGCGGGCGTGGCCGTGGTCCTCGGCGGGCTCCTCGGCCTCACGATCTTCGGGGCCACCGCAAACTTCCTGCACCAGTACCTGTCGCTCTCGCTGTGCACGCGCCTGGTGGCGGACGTGCGCCTCGAGGCATTCAGGCACGCGATCCGGCTGCCGTTGCTCTCGGTCGTGCAGCGCGGCGCCTCCGAGTTCACCACGCGCATCATCAACGACTGCTCCGCCCTGCAGGGTGGCCTCTCGATCCTGACGGGCCGCGCCGTCGCGCAGCTCACCAAGGGCATCACGGCGCTCGCCGCGGCGATCTGGTTCGACTGGCGCATCTGCGTCGTGTGCCTGATTGTGGGGCCGGCGATGGCCGTCGTGCTGCGCAAGCTCGGCAAGCAGATCCGGGGCGGGATCAAGGGATCGCTCAGGGAGCAGGAGGGGCTTCTGCGCGTGACGACCGAGTCGCTGCAGGGGCTGCGTGCCGTGAAGACCGCGACTGCGGAGCGCATCATGCTCCGCCGGTTCAACAGGTCCAACGACTCGGTGGTGCGCCAGGAGCTCCGGGTGCGCATGGCGCGCGCGCTCGCGTCGCCGCTCATCGAGCTGCTCGCCCTGGTGGTGGTGATGGGTCTCGCCCTGCTGGCCGCGAGCGAGATCATCGACGGCAAGATGACCTTCGACGACTTCGTGCTCGCGCTCGGCTCGCTGGCCGTCGCGTCGGGCTCGCTCAAGCCCGTGACCGCCATGATCAGCGACATTCAGGCCGCGGAGGCGCCGGCCGAGAGGCTCCTCGAGCTCTTCGCGCTTGACCTCGAGGAGAGCGCACAGTCCCGGCGCCTTCCGGACATCGCGCGTGTGCGCTCGTCGATCGCATTTGACGGGGTTGCGTTCACGTATCCCGGCACGGAGCACCCGGCGGTGTCGGGGCTCTCGCTCGAGATCCGCGCGGGCGAGCGGGTGGCCATCGTCGGACCCAACGGATGCGGCAAGACGACGCTGCTGGCGCTCCTCACGCGCGTCGCGGATCCGGCCTCAGGCAGGATCGCGCTCGACGGCATCGACATCCGCTCCCGCAACGTCCGCAGCCTGCGCGAGCAGATGGGCGTGGTCACCCAGGAGCCGATGGTGCTTCGCGCATCGATCGCCGACAACATCACGCTCGGCAAGGGCGGGGTCACGCGGGATGATGTAGTGGCCGCCGCCTCGCGTGCGCTCGCGCACGACTTCATTTCGCGCCTGCCGGAGGGCTACGACACCATGGTGTCGGAGCAGGGCGCCTCGCTCTCCGGCGGCCAGCGTCAGCGGCTCGCGATTGCGCGCGCGCTGCTGCGCAACCCCTCGATCCTGATCCTCGACGAGGCCACGAGCCAGGTTGACGGCGAGAGCGAGGAGCAGATCAGCCGCGCGGTGACGTCCATCAGCAGGCAGTGCACGGTGATCACGGTCGCGCACCGGCTCTCCACGATGCTTGCCGCCGACCGGATCATCGTGATGGATGGTGGGCGCGTCGTCGATTCGGGCCAGCACGGCGAGCTGCTGGCGCGCTGCAGCACCTACCAGAGGCTGGTCACGAGCCAGTCGGCCGGCGACCGGAACCACCTGGACTCCGGCGGGCCGCCGCACTCGGCGCACAGCGCTGGCGATCAGGGGATCGTGGATGCGGGCACGCTTGGCGAGGTTGCTGGCGTGGCCCCCGGACGTGCGGGCACGGCTGGCGCCTGAGCGCCCCTCGCGCCGTCTGACGAAGGCACGCTCGCGCCTGCGGCGGGGGCGCTTGCCGCAGTGGATGGAGGTGACGCCGGTTCGGGTGCAGGGACCGCGGTGGAGCCGGTTCCAGCAGCGCGCACGCCGGCCGCATCGCCATCCGCGACCACCTCGGGACGAGCGGGAGGCGTGGGCGGCACGCGCATCGCGGCCCACAGCGCATAGAGCAGGATCAGGGTCGCAAGCCCCGAGACCACGAGCAGCCAGAACTGAAGGGTGCGCTCCAGGCGCTCGCTCTGCGCGAGCCTGCTCCGCGTGCTCTCCGCGAGCGCCTCAAGCGCCCGCGTCTGGCGGTCCGTGGTGGCGGCAAAGGCGCCCAGCGCGGACGCCGTGTCGCGCAGGCTGTCGGACACCCGGATGCTGGTCTCGTGGTTGAGGTCGAGCTGCTGCTGCACGAGCCCAAGGACCTGCGTCTGGCGCGCCGCGCCCTCGGTGAGCTGGTGCAGGCTGCGCTCGATGGCCTGGTCACGCGTGCGGCTGCGGCTGGACTGGTCGACGAGCGTCTCCATCAGCCCGCCCTGCTGGCGCGCGAGCTCGGGGAGTGCACGCATCGGGGCATGCAGCTCTCGGATCAGGTTCGCGAGCTCCGACTGGACGGCATGGTGTGACTTGAGCTCGTCCCTGAACTGGCCGAGCACCGCGAGCGCCCGACCGTCCTCGGCTGCATCGACGCGCGACACGTCCAGGTGCTGCACTGCGGTCGGTGGCGATCCGGCGGCCGCACGGTCCGCAGTGACCTCCGCGGGTGGAGTGTGGGCGCTCCCCCGAGGCGCGGGCGCGGCGATGCCGAGCAGCCTCTTCAGCCATCGTGGGATCCATGCCACGTGCGATACTGTATCGGCAGCATGCGCGCGATGCCGCTCACGTACTCCATCGCGCGGGCGCGGCGCGAGGTCGCGCGGTTCGCGCTCCTCTGCATGGTGCTGCTGGGTGGATCGTGCGGGCGCGACTCGTCGCAGGATTCGGATGCGCCTGGGCCGAGGCCGGCGAGGATCGTGAGCCTCTCTCCGGCGATCACCGAGTGCGCGGTCGAGCTGGGCCTCGCGGATCGCATCGTCGGCCGTACGCCGTGGTGCGAGGCCGTCGCGCGTGAGGTGCCTGTGGTCGGCACGCTGCTTGACGTCGACGCGGAGGCGCTCGTGAGGTCCTCGCCGACCATGGTGCTCGTGCAGCCTCCCGCACAGGGCATCGATCCTTCCCTTGAGACCCTCGCGGCGCGCCATGGCTGGACGATGCATGCGTGGCGCATCAGCGGGCTCGACGATGCGCGTGCGGCGATGGCCGGGATTGCGGACGCGGTCGCGGAGGCAGATCCGATGCTGGACGGTGGCGTGCGCGCGCGTCATGCCGCATGGTGCGCGATGCTCGATGCGGCTCTCGTGCCGTTGCCGGAGTCCGCCGAGTTGCGCGGCACATCCGTACTCGTGACGGCTGGCGGGCTCGAGGGTGTCGCGTTCGGTGCCGGCACGTACATCGACGATGCGCTCGTGCGCCTTGGTGTGCGCAACGCGCTCGGGCGGCCCGGGTACCCGGCACTCAGCGCGGAGGACGTGGTGCGGATCGCGCCGGGCGCCATCATCGTGATCGGCGGACCGGGCACTGCGTCCGCGCTGCCCACGATCGAGGGGCTGTCGGCCCGAGTGATCCGCCTGCCTTCTGATGGCCTAACCGTGCCAGGCGGCCGGCTTCCGCACGGGCTGAAGGCGCTGCGGGACGCGCTCGTGCGCAAGGAGGCGCCCTGATGGCAGGCGAGCGGACATCGGTGCCCGCGCGCACCGCGCTGCTGCTGGCCCTGCTGGGGGGTGCGATGTGGCTGCGGATGGCGGTCGGTCGCGACCCGTCCACGGGCGCACTCGAGTGGGTGTGGCCGGATCCCGCCATTGGCGCGCTGCGCGCGGGTGCGATGTGGTCTGCGGTGGTGGCTGGCGCGTCGCTCGGTCTGTCGGGGCTGCTGCTGCAGGTGCTGCTGCGCAATCCGCTGGCGTCGCCCTTCGTGCTTGGCCTCTCGTCCGGTGCCGGCCTTGGCGCGACGCTCGCGGCATGGTCCGCTGGCGCCGCCGGGGTTGCCGGCACTGGAGGATGGATCGCCGCGCTCGCGGCGACGGGTGCGATCCAGGTGCTGCCCGCAATGGCGGGCGCGCTCATCACGCTTGGGATTGTCCTCGTTCTGGGTATGCGCCGGGGAGTCATCGAGCCAGTCTCCATGGTGCTCGCAGGCACTGTGGTCGCGGCCATCTGCGGCGCGATCACGCTCCTGGTGCAGTACGCGATGCCTCCGGCGAGCCGCGCCGATGCCGCCATCTGGTTCATGGGTCGCGTGCCGGAGCTGCCCGACCGTGCCGTGCTGATCGCGGCCATCGCAGTGCTGGCGGCCGCCGCACTCTGGTCGGGAATCTCCGCGCGAACATTTGATGCGGCATCGGTCAGCGATGAGGAGGCGCGAAGCCTCGGCGTTCGCCTCGTCACGCTGCGGCTTGGGATGTATGTCGCCGCGGGCGCGACCGCGGCGACGAGCGTGGCGCTGTGCGGACCGATCGCGTTTGTGGGATTCGTGGCGCCGCACATGGCGCGGCTCCTGCTCGGTGCGCGTCATGGGCCCCTGGTGCTCGGGAGCGTGGTGGCGGGTGCGCTGGTGCTGGTGGTTGCCGACGTGGTGCGGCAGGCGCTTGACCTTGGCATGGGCCGCATGCCTGTGGGAGTGCTGACGGCACTCGTCGGCGGTCCGGCGTTCCTCCTGGTGCTTCGGTCGTCGCGGCTGGCCCACGGGAGCGTGCCATGAGCCTGCGGTGCAGCGAACTGACGTATGCGTACGCGAGGCACGGCGATGCCGCGCTCGCGGGCATCAGCGCTGAAGTGAAGGCCGGCACCCTGTGCGCAGTGGTCGGACGCAACGGCAGCGGCAAGAGCACCATGCTGAGGCTGCTCTGCGGCATCGAGCGGCCGGCATCGGGACAGGTGACGTGGCAGGGGCTGGAGATTGGCGCGATGCGCGAGCCCCAGCGCGCCGCCATCTGCGCATATGTACCCCAGCGCCCCTCCTTGAGTGCCGCATTCACGGTGCGGGAGCTGGTGTCGCTGGGGCAGCGTGCCGGCGCACGCGGGCTCCATTCGGTTGACTCCGCGCTTGAGGCGATGGGCATCTCCCATCTCGCGCACAGGCCATGGCACCGCACCAGCGAGGGCGAGCGTGTGCGATCCGTGGTGGCGCGCGCGCTGGTCCAGTGCAGCGGCAGGGGGCTTCTGGTCATGGACGAGCCCTTCGCGGCACTCGACCCGGGCGAGTGCGCGCGCCTCATGGGTGTGCTGCGGGATGTGCGGGCGCGTGGAGTGACCGTGGCCTGCGCGATCCACCACCTGGGTATCGCGTCGCTGCTCGCGGACCAGGTGATCTGGCTCGACCGTGGACGCCTGATCGGTTGCGGCGCTGCCGCGGGCGTGCTCGACCCCGCAGCGCTCGAGCGCACCTTTGGCGTTCCCTTCGCTGAGCATGCTGGACAGGTCCTGCCTATCCTGCCGGTCGAACGCTCATGAGCCAGTACCTGATCATCTTCCTGATCGTCGCGGTGTTCCGCGGCGTCGTGTGGGTGGTGCAGAAGGCCAAGGAGAGCGCGAAGGCCCGTGAGGCGCTGATGGCGCAGCAGGCCAATGCCGCGATGGGCAACTCGACTGCAGCAGGCAGTCCAGGGAGCGCCGCCACCCAAGCTGCAGCAGGTGCTGCAGTGCCGCGGGCACGCAGCAGTGCTGCGGCAGCGGCCACGCGCGCAGAGCGGGCAGCGCAGCGCGGACAGCCCAAGCGAACCAGCCGAGGCGCATCTGTGAGCAGCCGCGGCGCCGTCGCAGCGCGGGGGGGCAGTCGCTCCGCAGGTACCACGGCCGGCAAGCGTGGACCCGCTCCGGGGATCGCCATGACGCCCATGACGCCGCGGCCTGACGCCCCGGCCCGGACGGCGCAGAACCGGTCGGTCGCGGCAGCCCAGGCCGTTGTGCCGCCGTCCTCTAGAGCTGAGGCCCGCGAGGTACGGGTGGGGCAGTCTTCCCGTGACGTGCGGAAACTGCTCCTCGACCGAACGTCGCTGCGTCAGGCACTGCTGGCGCGTGAGATTCTCGGTCCTCCTCGCGGAATCACGGGCTAACGCGCCGTCCTTTGACAGGAACTTTGGAGGGAAATGGGGGGGATATGCAGCGAATGTGTCGCCATCATGACGCGGGTCGGAAATCCCGGTATCCTCCCGCCACCATGATGGACATCCGAAAGCTCAAGGAACTGATCCGGCTGATGGTCGACAATGACCTGACCGAGCTGGATCTCAAGGACAAGGAAGAGCAGGTCCTACTCAAGCGAGGCCACGGCGGCACCGTGACCCACATTGCGCCTGCCCTCGTGAGTGCGCCCGCCCCGGCACCTGCCTCAGCGGCAGCCGCAGCCAAGGCGCCAGCGCCCGCTGCCGCGGCAGCCGCGCCCGATGATGATGCCGGGCTCGTGGCCATCGAGAGCCCGATGGTGGGCACCTTCTACGCGTCCCCTGGCCCGGACAAGCCTGCATTCATCAGTGTGGGCAGCGACGTGGGACCAGACACGACGGTGTGCCTTGTCGAGGCCATGAAGATCTTCAACGAGATCAAGGCCGAGAGAAGCGGCGCCGTGGCGAAGATCCTGGTCAAGAGCGGCCAGCCCGTGGAGTTCGGGCAGAAGCTCTTCCTCATCAAGCCCAGCTGAGCCGCACCACATGTTCAAGAAGGTCCTGATCGCCAACCGGGGCGAGATCGCGCTGCGGATCATCCGCGCCTGCCGCGAGCTCGGTGCGCGTACGGTGTGCGTCTACTCGACAGCCGATCGCGGCGGGTCCTGGCTCGAGGCTGCTGACGAGTCGATCTGCATCGGGCCGGCGCCGTCCAAGGACTCCTACCTGCGCATCGACCGCATCATCGCGGCGGCTGAGGTGTCCCACGCAGACGCGATCCATCCGGGTTACGGCTTCCTCTCGGAGAACTCCCACTTCGCTGAGGTGTGCCGCGACTCGGGCTTCGAGTTCATTGGCCCGAGCCCGGAGGCGATGAATCTCCTTGGGGACAAGGTGAACTGCAAGCGCCTGGCGAAGAAGTCGGGAACCCCGATCTTCCCGGGCACCGATGGCGGCATCGAGGATGTCGACGAGGCCGTCAAGGTCGCTCACGAGATCGGCTACCCGGTCATCGTGAAGGCAGCCGGCGGCGGCGGCGGGCGCGGCATGCGCATCGCGCGCAACGAGGGCGAGCTGCGGGCGGGCATCGAGCAGGCAGGCCAGGAGGCAGCCGCCGCGTTCGGCAACCCCATGGTGTACGTGGAGAAGTACCTCGAGCACGCGCGCCACTTCGAGGTGCAGGT
>VERO01000071.1 GCA_018882625.1 Phycisphaerales bacterium
CGGCGAAGTTCGCGGCGCTGATGGGCGCGTTCGTCTCGTCGAGCTCGATCAGGATCGGCCCCATCGACGTCATGAAGCGCACGAACGACACCTTCTCCTGCGCTGGAGCGGAGGGGGCTGGGGCTGCTGCGGCGCCAGATGCGGGCGGCACGGCCGGCTTGGCGGGCTCGGCCTGGCGCGGCATGGCCAACGCGGTGAACGCAGTGGCGGAGGCGAGGGCTGCCGCGACGGTCGCGGTTCGGGAGATTCGGTGAGAGCTCGTCATGGCGATGTTCCGGGGTTCGGGCGGGGGCGCGCGGTGGCGTGACAGCCCCTCATCGTAGGGACGAACGCCTAGCATCGCACGATGCCCGCGCCGGTGCGTTCCGCTCTTGACCTGCTCAGCTCGGTGCGCCTCGGCATCGTGCTGCTGGTCATCCTGTTCGTGTACATGAGCGTCGGCAGCGCGGGGGTCCTGTATCCCGAGCACCCCAACATCCTGCACCCGGACGCGTGGGCCCATGACCAGCTGCGCCAGTGGCGTCCGTTCGAGATGACCGAGTTCGAGTGGTTCCACTGGTGGCCCTTCGACCTGATGATCGGGCTGCTTGCGGCCAACATCATCGTGACGACGCTGAGGCGCATCCCCCTGAAGCCCGTCAACTTCGGGGTGTGGATGATCCATGCCGGCGTGATCGTGCTCATCGTGGGCAGCTTCATCTACTTCAACGCGAAGGTGGAGGGCGATGCGCCGGTGGCCCGGCGCAAGGTCGTGGTCGCGCTCGCGGACGGCAGCGACACCGTCGAGGTGCTGGCGTCCCCGGGAGCGCGGGCCTCGCTCGGGTCCGGTCCGGCCCGCTACGAGGTGGAGGTCGCGTCCATCGATCCATCCTGGGAGATCCTCTCCGGCGATGACTCTGGTGCGCGCGCGTACTCCGTCACGCTCATGGTGCAGTCGCCGTCGCGGCAGTTCATGCGGCAGCTCGTGGACGGCAAGCCCGAGTACACCGAGGACCTCATCCTCACGTCCGACCCTCAGCAGCCCATGAGGCGCGCACGCAAGGAGCTTGGAGCGCCGCTGGTGGACGAGGGCATCGTGATGTCGATGGCCTACGAGACCCAGGGATGGTTCTACCTGCGCAACGACCTGGTCAAGAGCTGGGCGATCTACGTGCGCAGGCCCGGCGAGTCCGCATGGGTGGAGCGGCGCATCAGCGGGCTGCCGCTCTACAACGACTACATCTCCGACCGCGCCCATGTGTTCGAGGCGCCTGGCGCGCCGCCAATGCCGATTGACCCGATCGACGTCGCAGCGCCGGCAACCGACGCGAAGGATCCCTTCCCGGACGTCACGTTCCAGCTGACCGGATTCCTCAGGTATGCGCAGACGCGCTCGCGGCTCGTACCGGGATCGTCCGCATCTCCGCTCAACCCCGTCGCCATGGTCGACATGACGGGTCCCGACGGGCAGAAGGCATCGTTCACGCTGGCGGCCTTCGATCCCGCATCAGCCAGCGAGAGCGAGGGGCTTCTCCGCCTGCGGTGGGCGCCCGACAGCGCGTCCTTCGACCGCATGGCCGCTCCGCCGACCCTCACGATCCGCATACCCGCGGCAGGCATCGACACGCGCATCGCGCTGCGCGACATCAAGGAGCCTGAGGCCGACGGCCATCCTGCATGGCGTGCCCTCGGCGGCGATGGAACGCCGTGGGCCTGGCGCCTGATCGCGGTGCAGGAGGACCTCCCGGTCGGGGCGCGCTCCGCGAGCGTGGCGGTGGTGGAGTTCCGCACTCCGACGGGCACGATTCGCCGCTGGGTGTTCGATGACCCGGCGCTCACGCGTGACGTGCAGGGCGACGGATCTGGAGATGCGGCGCACGGTGCGGGCCCGGTGGCGCCCGATCCGTCGGTCGAGGCGGAGTTCGCGCCCGGGTCTGGCCGTGCGCTCGTATCGCTGATCGCCGGGCCCGAGCCTGGCCAGCTCCGGCTGGTGTCTTCCGTGCTGCCCGGCGAGCCGCGCGTGCAGCCTGTGACCGTAGGGCAGCCGATGACGCTCCCTGCGGGCATCACCATGCGCGTGTCGAGCTTCGACGCGCGCGCCATCGTGGAAACCCGTCCTCTGGTGGTGCCGAAGTCGCAGCGCGTGCGCGACGCGCGCGAGCTGTTCGCGCAGGTCCGCCTGCAGGCGCCGGACGGCCGGAGCCAGTGGCTCGAGTACAGCCCGTACCCTTTCGATGACCAGCGCTTTGCGCTGCGCCGTCATCCGTACAGGCCAGTGACCGTGACCCTTGGAGACGGGCGTCAGGTCGAGGTGCTCTTCTCGCGCCAGCGGATGCCGCTGCCCGAGCCTGTGGCGCTGGAGACGTTCGAGCTCGCGACCCACATCGGCGGCTACACGGGAGATGCGACGACCATCCGCGACTACACCAGCATGCTCCGGTTCCAGGATGCGGCGACAGGCTCGTGGACCGAACCGGTGCAGGTCAGCGTGAACGACCCCGTCGAGCGCAAGGGACTCTGGTACTTCCAGTCGCAGTGGGATCCGCCCGACGGGGCCCGGTTCGAGGGAGATCGCGCATCCATGGGACTCAACTACACCGTGCTCGGCGTCGGCAACCGCGAGGGCGTCCACATCCAGCTCGCAGGCTGCGTGCTCGCGACCCTTGGGATGGTCTACGCCTTCTATGTCAAGCCGATGATCCGCAGGCGCGCACGCGCGGCGGTGCTGCGGTCCATGCCGGCGAGGCCTGCGGTGGCGGGTCTTGCGCTGTGCGCTGCGCTCGCGTGGATCGCCGAGGCGCCGGCGCAGGCTTCGGACCCGCCCGCCCAGGCTCCGGCCGCGCAGTCCGCTGAGGCCCCATTCGCCGCGCAGGTGGACCTCTCGCCGCTGGCGACGGTCGCCGTGCAGAACGACGGTCGCATCAAGAGCTTCCCCTCATTCGCGTCGCAGATGATGTCCTTCGTCAGCGGGCCTCGGCGCATTCACGGGCAGTCGCCCGAGTTCACGTACCTCGACATGATGCTGCGCCCGGAGGCCTACGGCGATGCCGACGTGATCTGGGTGAAGGGCGCTCCCGTGCGCAAGCCCATCGCGGACGCGCTGCGCCGCGCCGATCCGCAGCTCGAGGAGCGCATGCGCGCATTCGAGCGCACCGGCCTCGTCTCGAAGGACCTGCTCGCGCGCGCCGAGGTGCAGCCTGTGCTGCGCGCGCTCGAGTCGGACCTCCTCCGCACGGCCAAGGCGATGGACCAGGTGCGCGGCGCGCTCACGGTGATGCGGCCCGAGTACCTGCTCGACCGGCTGCGCATCGTGCCATCCTCGGCCTCGAGCCCTGACGGCAAGTGGCATGGCATCGCCGAGGTGATGCTCCTGTCGGCGGACCAGGACCGCGTCGCGCGTGCAGGTCTCGCCGCGCAGCCCGTCGCGGGCATCGACGAGGCATCGCAGCGTCGCGTCGCGGACGCCTGGAAGGGCGTCGTCGAGGGATGGACCTCCGGCGATGCCGAGGTGGTGAACGCGTCAGTGGCGTCGCTGGCCGATGCGCTGCATGCGGTGAACGCCTCCGGCTACCCCGACCGCACCCGGCTCGAGTGGGAGTCGTGGTACTTCGCGAACCGCAACATGACGTGGGTGTGGCTGCCCTACGCCATCGCATCTGTGGTGCTGCTGATCGGCGTGGTCTACCGGTGGCCGCGCACGCGCGCGGTGGGCATGGCGCTGTTTGCGCTGTCGCTGCTGCTGCAGACGGCCGCCGTCGGCCTGCGGTGGTGGATCGCGCAGCGGTGGCCGAACTCCAACATGTTCGAGGCCGTGACCACGGCGAGCTGGTTCGGTGCGGTCGCCGCGCTGCCCATCGAGTGGTGGCTGCGCAGGCGCGCCGCCGCTGGGCTCGTGGCGCTCGCCGCCGGCGTGTCCTGCGCGGTGGCGCTCATGTCCGCGCACTTCCTGCCGGTGCAGCTCAATCCGGCCGTGTCGAACATGATGCCGGTGCTGCATGACGTGTGGCTGTACATCCACGCCAACGTGATCATCGTCAGCTACGGCCTCATCTTCATGGCCGCGGTGACCGCGATGATGTACATCGTGTGGCGCGCGCGGGGCGGTGCGCCCGCCTTCGCGCGCGTGGGCGGCGGCAGCTTCCAGTGGGGCACCGAGGGCGCCGGCGGATTCGGCGAGGTGCTCGATGGCGTCACCATGCTGCTGATGCAGGCGTCGTTCGTGCTGCTGTGGGCCGGCATCGCGATGGGCGCGATCTGGGCGGACCACTCGTGGGGCCGGCCGTGGGGGTGGGACCCGAAGGAGGTCTTCGCGCTCAACACGTTCGTGGTGTTCGCGATCCTGGTGCATGTGCGGCTGACCAGCGGCGACAAGGGACTGTGGACGGCGTGGCTCGCGGTGGCTGGCGCCGCCGTGATGCTCTTCAACTGGATCGTGATCAACTTCGTGATCACGGGTCTGCACAGCTACGCATGATGGATCGGCCTCACGCGGCCCGCCCGCCGATGGCGCCCAGGACGCAGGCGGCGCTCATCCTCGCGTGCTGCGCGCTGGCATACGCGACGGTGCCGTGGGCCGGATGGGTGTGGGACGATGACTCCTACGTCACGGCGAACGCCATGCTCCGCGACCCCGGCGGCCCATGGCGCGCATGGATGCCGGGTGAGACGCCGCAGTACTACCCGGTGCTGTTCACGCTCTTCTGGTTCGAGTTCCGGCTCTTCGGCACCGATCCGCTCGGCTGGCACCTCGTCAACTGGGCCGCGCATGCTGCCGCGTCCCTGGCGCTGTGGCGCGTGCTTCTGAGGATGCGCGTGCCGGGCGCGTGGCCGGTCGCGCTGCTGTGGGCAGTGCACCCGATGTGCTGCGAGAGCGTGGCGTGGGTGACGGAGGGCAAGAACACGTTCTCGATGCTGGCGATGTGCGCATCGGCGCTGGTGTGGTTCCGCGGGCGCGACCGCGCGCTGGAGTGGCGTGCCGCGCATGGTGCCTCGGGAGCTTCCGCCGGGCCTCGCTCCGGCAGCGCCATCGGCGTGGGCGCGTGGGCTGCGAGCATGGCGCTGTTCCTGGTCGCGATGGGCTGCAAGACGACAGCGGTGGCGCTGCCTGTGATGATCCTGGCAGGCGAGTGGTGGCGCGGATGGCGGCCGCGCGAGGGCCGCGGGATGATCGTGGCGCTGGTGCCGTTCCTCGTGCTCGGAGTGCCGATGGGCCTGTTCACCGCGTGGGTGGAGGCAACCCATGTCGGCGCGTTCGGTCCCGAGTTCTCGCACGGCACTCTGCCTCGCCTCGCGATCGCGTGCATGTCGCTCCTGTTCTACCCGGCCATGGCGCTGTGGCCGGTCGAGCTGAGCTTCATCTATCCGAGGTGGCCGACCGCAGCGCCTGATGCGCAGGGCTGGCTGGCGGTCGCTGCAGTCGCCGCGGTCGCCGCATGGGCGTCGGCGCGCGCGTGGCGTGGGGCGCCGGGGATGCTGCTGTGCGTGCTGTGCTACGGGGCGGCCATCTTCCCCGCCCTTGGATTCATCAACGTATGGCCGCACCGCTACAGCTTCGTCGCGGACCACTTCGCGTATGTCGCGCTGGTCCCGCTCCTGGCGCTCGCGGTCGCGGCTGCCGGCGCGGGCATCGCCCGCCTGTCGCGTGACGCGCGGTTCGGACGCACGCTGCTGGCCGCGGCGGTGACCGGCTTCGTCGCGCTCACCGCCGTGCGCACGCTGGACTACCGCGATGAGGAGTCGCTGTGGCGGGCCACGGTGGCCACCAACCCGGCAGGATGGATGCCGCGCGACAACCTCGCGGGCCTGCTGCTGGCGCGTGCGCGCGATGCGGCGCAGGCGGGCGACGCCGAGGCAGCCGCTGCACTCGCCACCGAGGCGCTCGAGCACGATGCGGTGGCCGCCCAGGACCCGAGTGCCGACTTCACCGTCTACTCGAACATGAGTGAGGCGCTGCGGATGCTCGGACGGATCGACGAGTCCCTCGCGGCCATCGACATGGCCATCGCGCGGGCGCCCGGTCACGCGAATGCGGCATGGCAGAGGGCACGGCTGCTTGAGGTCTCGGGGAGATTCGATCTCGCGGCGCGCGCCTACGGGGATGCGGCGAGCCTGCCGGGCGCAACCGTGGACATGGCGCTCGACAGGGTGCGCGCCCTCGCGAGGTCCGGTCGTCCCGAGGACGCGTCGCGCGAGCTTGATGCGCTCGAGGCGCGCATGGGGGGGGCGGCGCACCCGCTGGCGCCGGCGCTGCGCGACCTGCGTGCGCTCATCGCGAGCGAGAGGGCGCGCGCGCGGCCGGCCGGTCAGCAGCCTTCGCCGACTTCGCAGCCTTCGGCCCCGGTCCCTTGAGGGATGCCGGCGCAGACTGGCGCGCCGCATCGGAGGAACCTCTGGCTGACCCCGCAAAGCGCGCTGACGATCCCAGCTCCTCCGCAATGCGGATCAGCTGGTTGTACTTGGCGTTGCGGTCGGAGCGGCAGGGGGCCCCGGTCTTGATCTGGCCGCAGTTGGTGGCCACCGCGATGTCGGCGATGGTCGCATCCTCAGTCTCCCCGGAGCGGTGCGAGAGCACCGCGCGGTAGCCGGAGGTCTGCGCGAGCTGCACGGCCTCGAGCGTCTCGCTCAGCGTGCCGATCTGGTTGACCTTCACGAGGATCGCGTTGGCGCACCGTTCGCGGATGCCGCGCGCCAGGAACGCGGGATTGGTGACGAAGAGGTCGTCGCCGACGAGCTGGACCTTCGAGCCGAGCGCTGCCGTCAGCGATGCCCATCCCGACCAGTCATCCTCCGCAAGGCCGTCCTCGATCGAGCAGATCGGCCACTTGGCGCACCAGCGCTCCCACAGCGCGATCATCTCGTCGCTGCCCACCACTCTGTCCGGGTCGCTCTTGAAGAAGCGGTAGCCCCTCTTGCCCTTGGCCTTCGCCTCGTTGGCGAGCTCGCTCGTCGCAGGATCGAGGGCGATCTTCACCTGCCGGCCAAGGTCGTATCCGGCGGTCTCGGTGGCGCGCGCGATGAGCTCCAGCGCCTGCTCGTTCGACGCGAGGTTCGGGGCGAACCCGCCCTCGTCCCCGACAGCGGTCGAGAGACCTTGCGCGTGCAGCACCTTCTTGAGCGCGTGGTAGATCTCCGTGCCTGCACGAAGCGCGTCGTCAAAAGTGTCAAAGCCCCAGGGCTGGATCATGAACTCCTGGAAGTCGACGGTGTTGTCGGCGTGCTTGCCGCCGTTGAGGATGTTCATCATGGGCACCGGCAGCGTCCTCGCATGCGTGCCGCCGAGGTAGCGGAAGAGCGGCTGGTCCGTGGCCATCGCGGCGGCGTGCGCGGCAGCCATGCTCACGCCGAGCGTCGCGTTCGCGCCCAGGCGCGACTTGTTTGCCGTGCCATCAAGCTCGAGCATCACCGCATCGATGCCCTCCTGATCGCGGACATCGGCACCGAGCAGCTCCGGCGCGATCATCTCGTGTACGTGGCGCACCGCGGACATCACGCCCTTGCCCATCCACCGCGACGCATCGCCATCTCGGAGCTCGACCGCCTCGTGCTCGCCCGTGGAGGCCCCGCTCGGCACCGCCGCGCGCCCGACGATCCCCGACTCGAGCCGTACCTCGCACTCGAGGGTCGGATTGCCGCGAGAGTCGAGGATCTGCCGGGCCCGGATGTCAGCGATGGTGAACATGCACACCAAGATAGCCCGGGACGCCCATAGGCCGGGCACCTGATGGTGCGCCGCAGCGGTGGCGCGGCAGGGGCGCGCGCTCAGGCCGGCCAACGAGGCTCGCGCCCGGTCAGCACGGCGATCACGTCGCGCACCACCCAGCTCATGTTCTCGAGCGCGGTCGTGGTGCGGCTGGCCAGGTGCGGCGCAAGGTGCGCGTTCGGGAGCCCAAGCAGGGGATTCGAGGCCGTGAACGGCTCAGGGTCGTGCACGTCGAGCATCGCCATCGCGGCGGGGTTCTCGCGCATGAACGCCGCGAGCGCATCGTGGTCGACCACGAATCCCCGGCTCGTGTTGAGGAATATCACGTCGGGCCGCATCATCCGCACAACGTCGGGCCCGACGAGGTGGCGGTTGGCCGGCCGCCCATCCACGTGCACCGAGATCACGTCGCTCTCCGCGAACAGCGTGCGCATGTCGACGCACTCGGCGCCGTGGCGATCGCGCTCCGGGATCTGCCTGATGTCGCAGTAGCGGACCGTGAAGCCGATCGCCTGCGCCACGTGCGCGAGCCTCGATCCGATCCGGCCCATGCCGAGGATCCCGAGCGAGCGCTCGCTCATCTGCCAGAGGCCGCAGACCTCCTCGCGGATCGCATCCCACTCCTGCCGCGGCACCGCGCGGTCCAGGAAGAGCCGCGGCCGCAGGGCGTCGCACAGCAGGCAGATCACGTACTCCACCACCGCCTGGGTGTTCGAGTCGGGCGTGTAGACGACACGCACCCCTCGTGCGCGGCACGCATTGAGGCAGACGTTGTCCAGTCCGACGCCGCCCCGGCCGACGACCTTCAGCGAGGGAAGCTGCACCAGAAGGTCCTCGTCGACCCTCGTGTACGTACGCACCACGAGTCCCCGCGCGCGCTGCGCACAGTCCTCGAACTCCGGCGTTCCCGGCTGCGCTCTCACGACCGTGGCGTGCCGGTTCAGCCACGCGAGGGCTGGATCGGAGAGCTGCTCCGTCACCAGGACGGTCGGCGGGGTGGGATCGATGGGCGCTGGCATAGGGACGCAGTCGGGAGGAACCCACAAGGCGCTCGGCCAGCCCCCACTGGGCAAGATTCCTGCGCGCCAAAGAGGACGAAATCCCTTGTCTGGGAACGCGGGGATGCTAGGGTTGGACGCTGATGCAGGTGTACCCCTCCCGGCAACTATCTGCTCCGGCAGCAGCGGCCGTGGTCGCCGCGCTGTCCGCAGGCCAGCTGGCGATGGCGGATGCCGTCGGGCTCGAGGAGCTGACGGCTCGGCTCGGGTCGGGGGTGCCCACAGGGTCTGGCGTGGGCGTGTGCCAGGTCGAGGCGCCTCTGGGGCAGGCCGCGAATTACGGGCCAAACCTCGCCAGATCCGAGTTTTCGGGCAAGTCCTTCACCCCGATGAGCGGCACCATGGCCCTCAGCAGCCACGCGGACGCGGTTGGTGCCTATTTCTACGGGATCGGCATCAGCATCGCGCCTGGCATTCCCGCCGTCTACAACTACGAGGCAAACGGGTGGCTCAGCTCGTTCCTCCGCTTCAACCTGAGTGGTGAGCCGGCGAGCCCGCCGGGAGGGTCGCGCATCCAGAACCACAGCTGGATCGCGAGCATCGGAGCCTCGTCGGAGAACCAGATCCTGCGGAGGCTTGACTACCAGGCTGACCGGGATGGCACGCTCCATGTCGTGGGGCTCAACAACGGCACCGCCAATGCGGTGCCGCCGCTGCTGGTCAGCGGATACAACGCCCTCTCGGTGGGGCGCGTCGACGGGCAGCACTCGTTTGGGCTCACGCCGACGGGAATTGACGGCACAGGCCGCATGAAGCCGGAGATCGTGGCACCGGGCGATGCAACGAGCTGGGCGACCCCCGTCGTGGCCGGGGCGGCTGCACTCCTTCATGAGGTTGCCGTCAGGCCTCCGCTGTCCCTCAATCCAAGTGCCGTCGATCCGACGGTGACGAAGGCGGTGCTGATGGCGGGTGCGCAGCATCAGTCCACCTGGTCCAACCAGCCCTCGACGACGGGCACGACCCGGGGCGAGGCGGTTCGTCCGCTCGACCCCGTCTTTGGCGCGGGCATCGTGAACGTGGACCGTGCCCATCGCATCCTGACCGGTGGCGAGCAGGAC
>VERO01000369.1 GCA_018882625.1 Phycisphaerales bacterium
CGCCGAGCTTGACCTCCAGCTGCGGGGCCCGGGCGAGTTCTTCGGTGCACGGCAGTCTGGCCTGCCGCCGCTCCGGGTCGCTGACTTCGAGCGCGACATGGACCTTCTCATGCACGCGAGGGACATCGCCGCGCGCATCGTCGAGCGCGATCCCAGGATCTCCGACCCCGCAGATGCCCTGCTGCGCCGCAAGACGCTCGCGCTGTACGGCGCCGCACTCGGCCTGGGCGATGTGGCGTGACGGGTCTTCCGGGTGGCGCCTACGATGGACATCCCGTGCCATCGACGCTTGACATCTCGTCGCTGCGCTTCAGCTACGGCCGCGGCTTCGAGCTCCGCGTGGACCGGCTGACGCTCTCCGCGGGAGAGCACGTGCTGCTGCGCGGACCCTCGGGTTGCGGCAAGAGCACGCTGCTGCATCTGGTCGCCGGCCTAGAGCCGCCTGCGTCCGGATCGGTCACGGTGGCCGGAATTGACATCTCCACGCTCTCCGCCGCGGACCGCGATGCGTTCCGGGGTCGGCATGTGGGGATGGTGTTCCAGACCTTCAACCTGCTGCAGGGATTCAGCGCCCTCGAGAATGTGCTTGTGGGCCTTGAGTTCAGCGGCGTGCCAGCCTCTGGCCGGCCGCATCAGGCCCGTCAGGCGCTTGTCTCGCTTGGGATCGCGGAGTGCGACGCACGCGTGGACGAGATGTCCGTGGGGCAGCAGCAGCGTGTGGCGATCGCGCGCGCCGTGGCGGGCGGTCCGGCGCTGGTGCTTGCGGATGAGCCGACCGCAAGCCTTGATCCGGAGAACTCGCGCGCGGCGATCACGACCATTCGCGACGCTGCGCGCCGCGTCGGAGCGTCGCTGCTGTGCACGAGCCACGACCCGACCCTTGCGCCCCACTTCGACCGGGTGCTCGACATGGACTCGAACGGCACCCTGCTCGCGGAGGCTCCAGCCCGATGAGCGACCTCCGATTCGTGCTGCGCAGCCTCCGGCTGCGGATGTTCGCCACGGCGCTGACGGGAGGCATGATCGCGGTGGCCGTCGCGCTGCTGCTGACGCTGCTGTCCCTGCGCGAGAGCGCATCCGAGGCGTTCAGGCGCGGCACAGGCAACGTCCACCTGCTGGTGAGCGCCGACTCGAGCCCGCTGGTGTCGGTGCTCAATGGCCTCTTCTACGCCAATGCGCCCGCGAACCCGGTCCAGTGGCCCAAGTACAGGGAGATCGCGGAGAGCTTCCCGTGGGAGTGGGCGATCCCTACGCAGCTTGGCGACTCGTTCCGCGGATCTCCGGTGGTGGCCACCATGCCCGAGTTCCTTGAGCAGGTGCAGCCTGTGTCGGGTGTGCCGTTCACGCTCGCGCAGGGAGCGCCCTTCACCGAGGCGTGGCAGGCCGTCGCCGGCGCTGAGGCGGCGAGGCAGCACGGGCTTTCGGTCGGCCAGAAGATCGTCCTCACGCACGGCATGTCAGGCCACGCGAGCGGCGGGCATGAGCACGCCGACCATCCTGTGACGATCACCGGCATCCTCGCCCCGACCGGATCCCTGCACGACACCGCGATCTTCACCCACCTCGACACCAGCTGGGTGCTTCACGCGGAAGACCGGCGTGCAGCCGAGCATGGTCACGACCACGACCACAGCCATGACCACGATCATGAGCACCATGTCGAGATTGCCGACCTGACGGATGCGGATCGGCTGGTCACCGGGATCCTGCTGCGCATTCCGACGCGCCCTGGCAGCGACGCGTCCAGCTCGATCGCGCCGCAGTTCGACCGCCTGCGCCGCGACACGTCGATCATGGTCGCGCAGCCGGCGCAGCAGGTCTCGAGGCTGATGGCGATCGTCGGCGGCATCGACTGGATCTTCGTGGCCATGGCAGCGGTCGTGCTCGTCGCGGGCGTGCTGAGCGTGATGCTGGCGATGGTGTCGTCGATGGATGCGCGGCGACGGCAGGTGGCGATCCTCCGAGTGCTTGGCGCCACGCGCGGGCGGGTGTTCAGCCTTGTGCTTTCCGAGAGCGCCATCATCGGGCTCCTTGGCTCACTCGCGGGGGTGGCGATCGCCCTCGCAGGTTCGTGGGGAGTCCGCGCTGCCCTCGTCGCGGAGGTTGGCCTCACGATCGGAGGCGGGATCGACCCGCGCGCGGCGGTCATTGTGGCGGGCGCCGCCACGGCGCTCTGTGCCATCGTCGGGATGGTGCCCGCCACGATGGCGTACCGAACTCCGGTGGCGCGCCACCTGAAGC
>VERO01000072.1 GCA_018882625.1 Phycisphaerales bacterium
CGACCTTCGCGCGGGGGCCCACCGTCGCCCGCCCGTCCGCCTTCGCCAGCTGCGGTCCCCTCGCCCGCCGCGGCTCCACCGCCCGCTGCCCCAGCATCGCCGCCCGCGCCCGCACCGGCACCATCCGTCACCGGACGCACCGACTTGATCGGCGACGAGGCGCCTGACTCGCGCTTGGAGAGCGACGTGAGGTCGGAACGGTCCCACACGGGCACGAGGTAGTTCCCGCCGCGGTGCGCCACGCGCACGTGGCTGGGCGGCTCGACCCCAAGCACCTTGAGCCCGTCGCGTTCCTCGCCGACCGACAGTGATGCAATGGAGTCGAAGTACACGACCCCACCGATCATGCCAAGAGGCTTGGGTCCCGAGTACTCCGCCGGGGCCGGCGGAGTCACTGGCTTCGGCGGAGGCGGTGGCTCCGGTGGGAGCGTCGGCTGCGGCGGCGGCGGACGGTACGGCGGAGACGGCATCACGAACAGGCTGCGCCCGTTGAAGCGCGCGCTCGCCAGCTCGATCGCGGCCTCGTGGCGCGCAAGCTGCGCATCGAAGGCTCGGACATCCTTGGGATCCGCCGATGGCGCGATCGCCGCGGGCAGCATGTCGACGAGCGCGACGGTTCCCGTCACCCCAAGCACGCCGATGCACACCGCGCTCACCGCGAATGCGGCGTTCGGGCGGAATCCGGCCGGCAGCAGCGTGCGCAGGTCCATCAGGTCCCGCGCCCCCGCGCATCGCGCGACACGACGGCCCATGCCTCGACGGACAGCTTCACGTCGAGCTTCTTCTTCTCCTCGCGCCAGTTCATGCGCACCTGCGCGATGGCGTCCACCGCTGGGCTCATCTCGAGATCCTGGAGGATCTTGGCGACTTCCCCTGGAGCGACATCGAAGGAGAGCTCTCCGAAGATGCGCTCGACCCTCTGGCCCGGACCTACGACCGAGCCCAGTGCCGCGGACGGCAACTTGCCGCCGCTGCGAGCCTCGAACGAGTAGTTCTGGATGTTGTGGCGCTTGACGACCTCGCTGACCGCCGCCGCGAGCGCCTGCGAGGACTGCGCCTCGGAGTCCGGCGGCTCGACGAGACCGAACGACACCACGCCACGCTCGATCTCGCGCGGCATCGGCTGCCGCATCGCGGCCCCGCGGTCCAGCAGCGCCTGCAGGCGATCGGCCTTCCGGTCGAGGTCGCGTGCCGTGGACCAGCAGTAGTCGTCGACAAAGACATAGAGCGCGATGGCCGCCACCGCACCGAGCAGCCACCGCGTCCTCGATGGCATCGCCATGACCCGCGCAGTCAGGGAGCTCGCACGGGACGTTGCCGCGGCAGGGGTCGTCACTTGGCGGTCCTCTGGTGGTTGATGAGCCGGTAGAACTCGTCCTTCAGCCGCTGCTCGACTGCAGGGTCGAGATTCTTCATGGCACGGGCCCTCGACACGCGGGCAAGTGCCTCATTGGCCTCTGCCTTGGACATCGACGCGATCTGCTCGTTGGTGAGCGGGTCGGGGATCGACTGCGTCTCGTCGCCGGATGCAGGCCGTGAGGATCCGCGCGTCGCAGCGTCATTGGCGGCGCTGCCGAAGCCGCGCCGGGTACGCGTCTCAGTGGTTGCCGAGGCGGTCGTCGTGGACTCAGGCCGTGGCTCGGCGGCAGGCGCATCGGGCGCAGTCGGCGGCGGCGTGCCGGGCTGGTTGATCGCGATGACTGGCGGCGAACCGGGCGCTGGGGGCGGCGTGGTCGGAGGCGCGGACGCGGTGGCCGATGCGGACTCAGTGCCGCCGTACCTGCGGTCACGAAGGGTCCGCTTGGCGAAGTCCTGCGTCTCCGGGTAGTCGGGCATCTGGATCGGCTGCGCGACTGACGCGGTGATCGTGAACTTCACGATGCCGGCAGCGTTGGGCGCATCCCAGTTCTTCACCACCCGGTCGAACACGCCTGACTCGCGCATCTGGCGCTCCATGGCCAGAATCGCGTCCGTGGCACCTTGCGTGCCCTGGGGCTTGGCGGCTCCAGACACCGTCATCGGCGAACCGAACCCAAGCGACACCGACTCCAGCTCGATGCCCTCTGGGGTTGTCGATGCGAGATCCCCAAGCAGCTTGGTCATCGGCCATGCGAACCGCTGGTAGTCGCGGTACATCGCGAGCTGCTTGTCAGCCCGGGTCAGAAGCCTGTCGTATGACTCAGGATCTGGAAGTTTCCACTGCAGGACTGCCATACGTAGCGCTGCCGCACCCATCGGGAGCAGCGCAACCGCGGCGACCGCCGCGAGAGCAAGCCCCGCCGCCACCTTGGGTTCCTTGCAGCGCTCGGCGATCCGTGTCAGCAGGCCACCAGCGGTGCGCGCCTCGGTGGCCAGCAGCCTCACCGTCGGGGCGAGCTCGCCGGTAGACGCAACTCCGGCACCGACAAGCAGGCCCCACCGATGCCACCACGCAGCATCGTTTGATGCGCCGGCAACCATCGATCCGAGCTCATCTGGGGTCGGACCGCCCGGCGCGATGAGCCCTATGCCGCCCTCCGGCATCTGGCGACGCGTCGCCTCCGCCATGCGCGCCACATCCGCCTCCTCGGCACCCGCGAGCAGCAAGGTCTCGGCAACGGCACGACGCGTGGCATCCGCCCAAGCTTCCTCGTCGGATCCATCCTCCCGGATCACCCGGAACGACACCACCGCATCCATGTGCAGTGCGATGCCGATGCACCCAGAGGTTCGGTCAAGATCGACGAGTAGCGATCGGCTGCGACCTCCTCCGAGCGCCGCCAGTGCCGCGATCCCGGGTGCGTAGGTCACACCCAGGTCCTTGGGGAGTCCACTCGGAGGCTCCGGCACGGGGCTCCCAGCAGGCCACTCGACGAGCAGGGAGTGGCGCTCTGCCTGACCCTCCGCAGCGGCGATCAGACCGGCGGCCGCCCGGTGACGGGGGGTGCCACCCAGGAGCACATTCTCCACCTGAAGGCGCAAGGCCATTCCGAGCCGATCTGGTGCGGCGGCGGGGAGCGCGAGCGTCCGGGCGATGACGGATGCCGAGGGAAGAAGAATCAGGAGCGAGCCTGCGAGCCAGCGATCGATCCAGGCACCGATGGGCTCTCGTGATGCACCTGATCCTTCACCTTCGGATCCACCTTCTTTATTATCAGACTGTGCAAGATCAACAAGTTCTCGGACGTCAAGAAGCCGACATCCCTCACCGGATCTCTCGAGGGCAGCGCCCCTCCAGAGTCCAGTGCCGCCATCCGGCGCAATGACAGCCACCACAGCTGGGTTGCGCTGCACCTTCTCTTGGCTGGTGGACTTGGACCGGCGAATCACGGCTCTCTGTACTCCTGGATCGTGGCAGGCAGGGTGGAACGATTCACCGTGACGATCATTTCAGCCTCGGTGCCCAGGCTCTTGGCCTGGCCTCGCGCCGTGATGGTGAAGACCCAGCTCTGCACATCCAGATATCGGGCAATCGGCTCAAGAATCTGCGGCGTCATGCCCGGAATCTCGAGGAGTTCGGACATGTTCGTGATCCCCTCCGGACGGGCATCGCGCCGCGAGACGATCGACTCCGCCAGCTTGGGGTTGAGGTCAAAGACCTCCGTCAGGACCTCGGAAGACACCGTGTTGATGTTCATCCTGCCGGGGGCTGGGCGCGTGAACTCGTCAATCATGCACTCGTTCAGGATCGTCCCGATCTGCGGCATGGAGAGCGAGGCATCCGCCGATGCGCCCTGGTTCAGCCGCGTCTGGCCGCCGCTGGAGCGACCTGTGCGTCCGGGTTGCTGGTTCTGCTGCTGGCCGCCCCGTCCCTGCGCGAGCGTGGCCAGAGGCCGGGTGAGCAGCAGCTCGAGGCGCGCGTTCTGCTGGTTCGCGTACGTGATGAGGCTGCTCGCCTGCGCTGCGGAAATGGCGCAACGCTCCGCCACCTCCTCCGGGGTCGCGCTGCGCAGCGCGATCTTCGGAAGGCCGGAGGGCCCTTGAGGCGCAGTCCTGCTCGCCGCGGTGAGGATGCCGGACCAGCCCTGGTTGAGCTTCCCGTCGCCATCGTCCTCGGGCCAGCTCAGGTCGCCATCGTTCTCGTTGGGGTCGAGCCGCCCGTTGAGGTTCCAGTCCTCGCCCCTGGCGTACTCGGGCCAGACACCGGCGATCAGCTCCATCTCGCCGAAGGACCGCAGGTTCGCGTTGCGGGGCATGTAGCCGATGCCGCGGTTGCGGTAGAACTCGCCCTCCGCGCCGAGCAGGCCCGCGTCCTCGTCGGCATCGCGCCAGTCTGCGATCGCGTCGGCGACATCTGGGGTCATCTCGCGCATGTTGATGAGCAGCGCCTTGGGCACCAGGTTGATGTTCATCTTGGAGTGCTCGTCGAGCGGACCGGCCCACTCCACGCCATCGAGGTAGTGGCGAATGTCGTAGGTTCCAGTCTCGAGCTCTCCGGCGCTGTTGTTCTCCAGATCCTTGATCAGCGCCAGCGCATCCGTCGCATCCGGGTTCTCGGTGTGGTACTCCATGATCGCGATCATGGTCTCGACGCCCGCGCGCGCCGCCCAGCGCGCCTGCACGCGCGCGAGGGACTCCATACCCATCACGGATTGCCGTGTGGCCAGCACCTGCACTGTGGCCGCGACCGCGGCGCAGATGGCAATCGACCAGATCACGATCGCCAGCACCGAGCCCCGCCGTGACCTCATGGCCGGCCTCCACCGCCGCGCATGCCCGTCGCGCCCGTGGGTCGGCCTCCCATGTCGGAGCCGCGCCCGCCACCGCTGCCGAAGCCGCGGCCCCCGGTGAATCCGGACGCGTCCGCTCCGCCCGCGGTGCCCGGCGCCCCACCTGGCGGACCGAGCGTGCCAGCACCCGCTCCGCCGCCGCCCGCCGCACTCGGATCACCGGTCCCGCCCGGCGCACCGCCTCCACCTGCGAGACCGCCATCCGCTCCGGCACCCGATGGCGTCGCCGATGGTTCCACGGGAACGTAGGGAGGCACGATGCGGTCGAGGGGCACCACCGTCGACAGGCTCAGCAGGTCGCGCGGATCCTCGAAGGGATCCTCGCCATCCGGCACGCCCGATCCGCTGACGGTCACGCGCACGGCCCATGGCATCCCGTCGATGTCAGAGTCCCACTCGTCCCTCCACATGTCGCCGTCGTAGGCCTCGAACTTCAGCGCGATGATGCCTGACATCAGCGGCTCTGCGCGGCCTCCGCCGCGGTCGACGTCATCGGGCACTGCATCGGTGCGCATCCAGAGCGCAGATCCGATGTCGTCCTCCTCCACCCTCAGGTGCGTCTCCCACTCCTGGCCGTCGCCGCTGTACGTGCGCTCGCGGACGGGCCGCACCTTGGTGTTGAACACCAGCAGCTCGTCGCGGTCAAGGTCGCCTACGGGCGCGGGCACCGTGTCGTCAAGGATCAGCAGCCGCGAGTCGAACAGGTCATCGCTGCGGATCGCTCCCTGGATCTCGCGCCGCACCCGGTCGAGCGCCATCGACGTGCGCAGGTGCGAGTCGAGGCGCACCCGCGCCACGGTGCGTGTGCGCGCCAGCTGGGCGAGGCTTGTGCCCACGGCGCCCACGACGATCGCGGCCACGAGCCCGGCGACGACGAGCTCCGCCAGCGTGAACGCGCGCCGCATGGTGTGACGTGCACTACGGCGCACGGGCGCCTCCGCTGCGCTTGGCAGCCCACTGCCCCTCGCGGTCGACGGGCTCCGGCGGCTGCCGGTCCGGGTTCGGCTCGTCCCCCATGCGCGGCGCGATGCGCGTCGCGCACCGGTACTCGCGGCCCGTGGGATCGCGGACGATGGCCAGCACATCGCAGGCGTCGCCGGGATTGGCCTCCTCGATCCTGATCTCGTACTCGAAATCCTCCCACGGGTCCGGGCAGCGGCCGTTGGTGCCGTGGAGGCGCGGGTAGTCGATCGGCCCATCGACGAGCACCTGTCCGAGCAGCCCATCGAGCAGCGCGGCAGCGGCGACGGCGTGCTCCCCGCGCTGCTGGTCGGCGAGAGCGCGCGCGGCCACCGAGACCACGGCGCTCAGGCCGATCGCGAGCACGATGCCCGCAATCACCACCTCAATGAGCGCAAAGCCCCGCCGCATCACCAGAACTCCCTCGCCCGGCCTGATCCCTCAAGATCGATCGCCTCGCGGATCGGCGGCGCGGGCCGCTCGCTGTCGATGCGCACGGGCGCGATCGAGCTGGGCTCGAGGATGATCACCGTGTCCATCCCGTCGGCGACGACCCTGATCTCCACCCGCGGCCTTCCGCCGCCGGGGATGCTCGCCACCATCCAGTCCGTGCCGCCGATCGAGTCGCTGTCCACGATCACATCCGCGATCTCGACGCCGCGCGGCAGGCGGAACGGCTGGGTCAGCGGATCGGGGATCCACTCGGACGCACGCGAGTCGCTGCCCTCGCCGAGGATCCGCTGCATGATGGACAGCCCAATCTCCCCGGTCTCCGGATCCTGGAGCATCGCCACCTGCTGGATGCCGGTCGCCTCGCGCGTGGCGAAGGTCGACATGAGCGCGACGATCCGCTCGACGGTGGACTCGTAGACCTGCGGCGAGCTTCGATTGAGCCTCGGCAGGACGATCGCCGCGAGCACCGCAAGCACCATGGCCGCGATGATCACCTCGATCAGCGTGAATCCGCCATGAGAGGCTCGGCGCGTCATGGCGTGCGGACCGAGGGATCACTCCTCGCCGTTGGTGATGTCCTTCGCCTCGCCCTCGCCTCCGGGCGCGCCATCCGCGCCGTAGGACACGACATCGAAGTCGAAGTTGACGCGTCCTGGCACCACGATCATGTAGGGATTGCCCCACGGGTCGTTGAGCGCGGAGCGGTTTGGGAGGTAGGGGTTCTCGCCTTCGGCGAGCACCTCGAGGTCAAAGTCGCTCGGCAGCCGCGAGAACCCGTTCTCGGTCATGTACAGGCGCACCTGCTGCGCCAGCGACGCAGCCTCAGTGCGCGCGCGCTTGTCCTTGGCGCTTCCGATGAACCGCGTGAGCCGCGGCACGAAGATCGCGGCCATGATGGCCACGATGGTGACGGCCACGATGACCTCGATGAGGCTGAATGCGCGGCGCGCCGCGTGTCGGGAGCGTGCGTCCGAGCGGCTGGCCCGCGACGTGCGTCCCGTACGGTCATCGTGCCTGGGTCGTGCGGTCGAGTGGATGTGTTCGATGCGGTTCATGTTCTGGATGTTCTCCGGTAACTCAAACGCGGGTCAGGCGGCGGCATTGCCGAGTTCACCCTCCCGCGAGGGACTGGGCCTGGAGCAGGGGCAGCAGGATGCCCGCGAGGACGAATCCGGCCACCACGGCCATGATGCACAGGAGCACCGGGGGCAGCGCCTTCGTGAAGACCTTGAGGGAGCTGTTGACCTGACGGTCGAACGCGCCCGCGGCGTGCATGAGCATCGACTCGAGGCGCCCGGAGCGCTCGCCGATCGCCACGATCTGCACGAGCAGCGGCGGGAAGAACCCCGACCGCTCGAGCGGATCAGCGAGCGACGCGCCCGTCGTCACCCGGTCCTGGACCTGGTCGATCGCGGACATCAGTGCCGCGTTGCCGAGCGTGTCCCGGACGACCCGGAGCGCGGAGAGGATCGGGATGCCCGCTGACACCAGGGTGCCGAGCGTGCGCGTGAAGCGCGCCACCGCGACGTCGCGCAGCAACGTGCCTAGCAGGGGAACCTTCAGCAGCCATGTGTCCACGATCATCCGGTTCGCGGGACGCCTGATCCACGACCTGAACCCCACGATGGACAGCACAGCGCCAACGATCACTGCCCACCACCAGTTCCCGAAGAAGTCCGCGACCCCAAGCAGCACGCGGGTCGGCAGCGGCAGCACCATGCCTGGCCTGTTGAGCGCACCCTCCATGAGCCTCGGCAGCACGAAGGTGACCAGCACGATCACGCTCGCCATCAGCAGCGTCAGCACGATGATCGGGTACACCGTCGCGCCCACGACCTCGCGCCTCAGCTCCACGGCGCGGTCAAGAAGGTCCGCAAGCTGGTTGAGCACCTCATGCATGCGTCCTGAGGCGTCGGCCGCGCGGAACATGCCCACGACAAGGTCATCGAAGGGAGGTCCGTAGTCCTTGGCGGCCTGGTGGAGCGGCTTGCCCGCCTCGACCCGCTCGATCACGAAGTCCAGGATCACGGGAAGCGCCTTGCCGTGCGCCTGGCGCCGCACGGTCTTGAGCGCCTGCATGAGCGGGAGGCCCGCCTCGATCGCGGTGCCCAGCTCACGCACGAAGTTGGCCATCTCGGTGCGGCTGATCACCGGGCGTGAAGCGCTGCGTCCGCGGATCGCCTCGAGCGCACGGCTGGCGCCAGCGGCCGCTGCGCCAGCGGCGCCGACCGCCTTCGCCGCAGCGGCTCCCGCGCCAGTCACGCCGACCGGCTCGACGAGCACGGCCACCACGCCCTGCTGCTCGAGCTGGCGCATCGCGGCAGCCCGGTCAGGCGCCGCGAGCGTGCCGGAGGCGACTGCGCCGCCCTTGTCGAGAGCCTCGTACCTGAACGTCTGCATGGGTCAGCCGGCGACGCTCGGGCGTCAGCCGATCTCCTCGTCGACCTGCTGCGTGGCGCGCAGCACCTCGTTGATCGTCGTCGATCCCTCGACGGCCTTGCGCACGCCGTCGGCGCGCATGGTCACGAAGTCCGCACCCAGCAGCGTGCGCAGCTCGTTGATCGGCCGCCCCTGCGCGATCGCGGTGCGCAGCGTCGGGGAAACCCGCACGAGCTCGAAGAACCCCATGCGTCCCTTGAACCCCTGGCCATTGCACTCGTCGCAGCCTCCGGGGCTCCACGAGGAGCCGGCCGTGAAGAGCGAGGCCTCTTCGGCCGTGAGCCGTGCGCGCATGTCCTCCGAGAGCGGTGTCCGCTTGCGGCAGAAGGGGCACAGGCGCCGGCCGAGGCGCTGCGCGAGGATGCCCTCAAGCACGCTCGCGACGAGGTACGGCTCCGCCCCCATGTCGACAAGCCGGCCGACCGACGAGATCGAGTCGTTGGTGTGCAGCGTGCTGAGGATGAGGTGGCCGGTCAGCGCAGATCGGATCGCGATGTCGACCGTCTCGTTGTCGCGGATCTCGCCGACGAGCACCACGTCGGGGTCCTGGCGCAGGATCGCGCGCAGGCCAGTCGCGAAGGTCAGCCCGCGCTTGGGGTTCACGGGGATCTGGTTGATGCCGGTGAGCTCGTACTCGACCGGGTCCTCGATGGTGATGATCTTCTTGCGGGGGTCGTAGAGCTTCGACAGCGCGGCGTACAGCGTCGTGGTCTTGCCTGAGCCCGTCGGTCCGGTGACCAGCACCAGGCCGTGCGGCTTCTCGATCAGCCGGTCCATCTGCGCGCGGTGCACCTCGCCCATCCCGAGGCTGACGAGGTCGAGCTTGAGGTTGCTCTTGTCGAGGATTCGCATCACGACGCTCTCGCCGTAGATCGTGGGCACCGTCGACACGCGGATGTCCACCTTGCGGCCCTCGAACCGGAGCGTGATGTGCCCGTCCTGCGGCACGTAGCGCTCGGCGATGTTCATGTGGGCCATGATCTTGATGCGTCCGATGATCGCGGCCTGCAGGTGCTTGGGCGGCTGCGGCTGCTCGAGCAGCACGCCGTCCACGCGGTACTTCACCTTGAGGTCGCTCTCGAATGGCTCGACGTGGATGTCGCTCGTGCGGCTCTGGATCGCCTCGAGGATGAGCAGGTTCACGAGATTGACGAGCGTGGGCTGCTCGGC
>VERO01000370.1 GCA_018882625.1 Phycisphaerales bacterium
AGCCTGAATCGCGCGCAGGGTCCGCAGGCTGCGCCCGCGGCATCCGCGGGTGCCCAGTCCACCGGCGATGAAGTCGCGCGCGAGGACGGCGCCGAGCCTCGAGAGGTCACCGGCACTGGAGCGCTGGTCACGCTCGCTCGCGCGGGCATGCAGGTGTGGCGCGAGCTGGCCTCGGCCTGGCAGTCGGTGCCGCCGCAGGCACGCACGCTGCTCGCGGCATCCGCCGGAGCCGGCGGCGTTGCGGGCCTAGTGCTCGGGCTTCTCTTTCCGGGATGGGCCATGTCTGGGGCCTCCGCGATGGTTGGCGCGATGCTGCTGTGCGGCTCGGGCCTTCCTCTTGCCGAGCGCCTGTCGGGCGGCGCAGTGCGCGCACCCGAGTCTCCGACCGGATGGCTGCTTCTGGTGGGTGCGCTCGCTGTGGCAGGCTGGGGGTTCCAGGCGTGGCGCCGCAGCGCCGCGAGGTCAGCAGCGGCGAGCGCGTCGCCCGCATAGTCTCGCGCGCGATGGATCACTTCAGCCACAGCGATGGATCGCTCCACTGCGAGGGCGTACCAGTTGCCGCCATCGCCGCGGCGGTGGGCACCCCGACGTACGTGTACTCGGCAGCGACCCTGCGCGACCACGCGCGAAGGCTCGCCGACGCCTGGGCATCCCTGAGCCCCCGCATCTGCTTCTCCGTCAAGAGCTGCCCGAACATCGCGGTGCTGCGCACCCTCGTGGAGGCCGGCACAGGCATGGATGTGGTCTCCGGAGGCGAGATCGCCCGGGCACTGCGAGCAGGATGCCCGGCCAGCCAGATCGTCTACGCCGGCGTGGGCAAGTCGGACGAGGAGATCAGGCTGGCGCTTCGGGAGCGCGTCGGCCTGCTCAACATCGAGAGCGAGCCGGAGCTCGAGAATGTGCAGCGTCTTGCCGAGGGAGCCTCACGCGCCGCACACTGCGCGCTGCGCGTCAACCCCGATGTCGACCCCCGCACGCACCGCCACACGACAACCGGCACGCGCGAGACCAAGTTCGGAGTCGACCTTGCGCAGGCGCTCGCCATCTTCCGCAGGCATGGCCGCAACCCGTTCGCCCTCCTCGACGGCATCCACCTCCACATCGGGTCGCCGGTGTACAGCACCGAGCCCTACGTGGAGAGCGTGCGGCGCGCGCTTGCGCTCATGGACACGCTCGCGGCCGACGGCATCCGCATCCGCACGCTCGACCTCGGCGGCGGGTTCGGGGCCGACTACGAGACGGGCCAGAGCCCGGATGCCCGGCGCTACGCGGAGGCGGTCACCCCGCTGCTGGCCCCGCGCGTGAGGGACGGACTTGAGGTCATTCTCGAGCCAGGCCGCACGATCGCGGCGAATGCGGGCGTGCTCGTCACCCGAGTGCAGTACGTCAAGCGCGGCGGCGCGAAGACGTTCGTGATCTGCGACGCGGGCATGCACACGCTGCTTCGGCCATCCCACTACGACGCGTTCCACTTCATGTGGCCGGTGCATCCCGCGCCTGGGTTCGTGCCTGCGCGCCGCGCACGCGAGATGTCGATGGACGGGCTCGAGGCCGTGGACGTGGTCGGGCCTCTCTGCGAGACCGGCGACTACCTGGCGCTCGACCGCGAGCTGCCCCCGATGTCGCGGGGCGACCTGCTCGCGGTGTTCACCGCGGGCGCATACGGCATGAGCATGTCCAGCCGCTACAACAGCCATGCGCTTCCGGCCGAGGTGCTCGTGGATGGCGCCGAGGCGCGGGTCATCCGCCGCCGCGAGACGCTCGACGACCTGCTCGCGCACGAGGATCCGCACGGCGCACGGATCGGCATTCCGGCGGAGACCGCAGCGCCATGATCGCGCGGGAGCCTGATGGCGTGTGGATCACGATGCGCGAGACGATCGCCGCGCATCCGGAGGACGTGTTCGCGGCGCTCACGACAAGCGACGGGCTCACGCGCTGGTTCCCGGTGGCTGCCGAAGTCGATCTCCGCTCCGGCGGATCGGTCGTGCTCGGGTGGGACCGCAAGTTCAAGCGCACGCTGACGATCGGCATCGACTCCTTCGACCCTGGCGGCTCGATCGTGTGGAGGTGGCCGGGCAGGATCGGCGACCACGATGTGCGCGCCGAGTGGTCGGTCACGCCATCCACCGAGGATGGGTCCCTCGTCGTGCTGCGCATGGGCCCGTTCGCGGAGGATCCCGAGTCGCTCATCGCCATGGCCGAGGACGCCGAGAGCTGGCGGT
>VERO01000371.1 GCA_018882625.1 Phycisphaerales bacterium
GCCGAACGCGCATCGAGCCAGATCCGCACGTCCGCGTCGGGGAACACAACCGTGCCCTGGTCGCGGCCCTCGGACACGAGCCTCGGATGCGCGTCGCCCGCCGCACGCTGGAGCCGCACCATGTGCGCGCGGACGGCGGAGTTGGCCGCCACAGCGCTCACGACGTCGGTGACGTCGGGCTGGCGGATCCGCTGCGACACGTCGCGTCCGCCGAGGCGCACGGCGGCAGGCCGCACGGTCCAGTCGATGGTGACGGGCGAGACCGCAAGCGCGCCGCACATGTCCTGGCCCGACGTCGGATCGATGCCCTGCTCGATCGAGAGCAGCGCGGCAGCCCGGTACATCGCGCCGGTGTCGAGCATCTCGCAGCCGATGCGTTCGGCAAGCCGCGCCGACGCCGAGGACTTGCCGGTGCCGGCAGGCCCGTCGATGGTGACGATGAGTCGGCTCACGCCACCTGCTCCTCGCGGCCGATGGCCGCGAGAAGCTCCGACTTGGCCCTGTGCACCATCGCGACCCAGTCGCCCTTCGCGCCGCGCCAGTCGATGCTGAGGAGGCTCATGTAGCCGACTCCGCGCAGCGCCTCCACCGCCTCCTGGAGGTCCCACTTCTCGTGCCCGGACTTCCCGAATCCGATGATCGTGGCCTCGACGAGGTGCGAGTAGGGCGCGAGCAGGCGGATGGCGCCGGCGAGGTCGCCTGACGCGTGCGAGTCCGCGAAGCTGGGCATCGCACCGATGTGGAATCCGCCGATGCGGCGGATGATGTCCGCGAGGCTGGCAGGGTCCGGCATCGTCGCCTTGCCGGACCGCAGCAGCAGGCCGACGTCATTCTTGCGCAGCATCTCGATCGCGCGCTTGGCGCACGAGATCACGGCGTCCGCGCTCTCGGACGAGGCGACGGTCCGGACCGCGACATGACCGCACCCGAGATGCCGCGCAGCGGACCCCAGCGCCGCGAGCCGGGCGACTCCGTCCCTGCCGTCGGTGCTCGCGCCGAGGTCAACCGGATCGTCCTGGCTGAGCACCAGGAGCGGGCACCCGGCCTTGTCGGCGTTGTGCCGAAGCTCCTCCATCTCGCGCAGCGTCCGCCCCCGGACCAGCTCCACCGGGAGCTGGATCCCGCGCAGCCCGAACTCCTGCGACACGAACTCGGGGATGTCCATCAGCGCGACCGGGGTGCCGCCGCGCTTGGGCGCATGCAGCAGGCAACTGGCGTTGAGCGTGAGGGTGATCTGGGATTGCACGGTGAGACCTGCCGAGTCCGTGCAGGATACAGCCACCGTATATTCCCGCTCCGCACTGCCGCGCCACAGGAGACCCGAATGCCCACCCCCGCCAACTGCCGCATGACCGAGTCGCACGAGTGGTTCCGACAGGAGGGTGACATCATCACGGTCGGAATCACGCAGTTCGCGGCGAACGAGCTGACCGACATCACGTATGTGCAGATGAAGCCGGCCGGCACATCGGTCCAGGCGGGAGGGTCGGTGGGCGAGGTCGAGAGCGTCAAGACCACCAGCGACGTGTACTCGGCCGTCGCAGGGACGATCACAGAGGTGAATGCCGAGGCGGCGAAGGACCCGTCGCTCGTCAACAGCGACCCCTTCGGCAAGGGATGGCTGGTCAGGATCCGTGCGTCCGATGCGTCGCCGCTGGCGAAGCTCATGGATGCGGCGACCTATGACTCAGCCCACCCGGTCCACTGAGCTTCGCACCGGGACGGATCCCGCTCCCCTGCCCGCCGGCGACCCGATCGTCGGCGTGCGCGATGTCCGCAAGTCCTTCGTGCAGGGCGGCCGCAAGGTCAGCGCGCTGCGCGGCGCGAACCTGGCCATCTGCGAGCCCGGCTTCTACGCCGTGATGGGCCGGTCAGGCAGCGGCAAGAGCACGCTGCTGCACCTGCTCGCGGGGCTTGACCGGCCGGACTCGGGCGAGCTCCTGGTCGCAGGATCCCGCGTGCATGCGATGCCCGAGCGGGACCTTGTGCTCTACCGGAGGCGCACCATCGGGGTCGTCTTCCAGCAGTTCAACCTGCTGCCCACGCTCGACGCGCTCGGCAATGTCATGCTGCCCGGGGTGCTCGACGGCCAGCCACGAGCCGAGCTCGAGCCGCGTGCACGTGCGCTGCTCGGCGAGCTCGGCCTCTCGGACCGCACGCACCACAGGCCAGAGGCGCTCTCGGGCGGCGAGCAGCAGCGCGTGGCGATCGCCCGAGC
>VERO01000073.1 GCA_018882625.1 Phycisphaerales bacterium
GCACCACCGGGACCAGCGGCGTCCATCCCACGGCCGGCAGCGTGAGCACGAAGAGTCGGCATCCGGTCACCGCCGCTGCCGCGACGATCGCAGTCTCCATCGCCCCGCATGCGGCACTCGATTCGCGCGTGATTCCGGACTGCATTCCCAGCGCGCGGATGGCTGGCCTGATGCCGTGCGCCATGAGCGCAGCGCCGAGGATCGTCATCGCCGATAGTGCGAGGCTGGCACCGTCACTCGTGACAGGCAGTGAGGTGGGCACTCCCGCAAACTGGATCCCGGCCGACGCCGCGGCGAAGACGGCCCATGCGAGGGCTCCAGCGAGAATCATGGCACCGCATCTGCGCCCTGCGCCGACGAATCTCCGCCGCACGTGGATCGCGACGGCGGTGGCGCCCGCTAGCACGACGAGCGACGATGCAAGCGCGATCGATGCAGCCGCTCCGTCGGCGATCGCCGCGCTGGCGCTGTCAGTTCCGGATCGGCCTGCGATGGCCACCGTCTGGCGTGCAGCGGCAGGCGCGACGGCAGACATGACCGACGCTACCGCGCCGCCGAAGACGGCAAGCAGCGGCCACCGCGGCATCGCCGTCGGCGGGGCATCGGAGAGGGGTGTTGCATCTGCGGTGGCCATGATGGGAGCCTGAGGTATACACGCGACGCTGCGCGCGACGGATATCCTCGCGCGCATGGACCGCATCGAGGCGCTTGTGGCGAGCATCGCCTCCGTCTACATGGGCAACCGCCAGGCGGTCCGGCGGCTCGTGACGTGCCTGCTGGCACGGGGACACGTGCTGATCGAGGACGTGCCCGGGGTGGGCAAGACCGTGCTCGCGCAGGCGCTGGCGCGCAGCATCGACTGCACCTTCGGCCGCATCCAGTGCACGCCGGACCTGCTGCCCACCGACGTCACCGGCGTCGCGGTCTGGATGAAGGATGCGGGCACCTTCGAGTTCCGCCCCGGCCCGGTGTTCGCGAGCATCGTGCTCGCGGACGAGATCAACCGCGCGACGCCGCGCACGCAGAGCGCGCTGCTCGAGGCGATGGCCGAGGGCACGGTCACGGCCGAGGGGCAGCTCCATGCGCTGCCGCAGCCATTCATGGTGGTGGCGACGCAGAACCCCTACGAGTTCGAGGGCACCTACATGCTGCCCGAGAACCAGCTTGACCGGTTCCTGATGCGCCTGTCGCTGGGGTATCCCGCGCCGGACGACGAGAGCAGGATCATCCTGCAGCAGCCTGCTCGTGTGGCGCTGCGCGACCTGCGGCCTGCGCTCAAGGGCGCCGAGGTGCTCGAGCTGCAGGACCGCACCGACCGCATCCGACTTGATCGCGCGCTTGTGGACTACATCATCGCAGTCGCGGAGGCCACTCGCCGTCACGAGGAGCTGCAGCTCGGGCTCTCGCCGCGCGGCGCGCTCGCGCTGGCGCAGGCGTCGCGCGCCACTGCGCTCATCGAGGGACGCGACTACGTGGTGCCCGATGACATCGTGCAGAATGCGGTCGCGGTGTGCGCGCACCGCATCGTGCCGCGCACCGCGATGCACGCCGGGGACACCGCGACCGCGCGCCGCATCGTGCAGCAGGTGCTCGAGACCGTCGCGAGCCCGACATGAGCGCTCCGCGGCGTGCCGTCGTCCTGCTGTCGGGCGGCATGGACAGTGCGGTCACGCTCGCATGGATGCGCCGCGCGGGCTTCGCGTGCACGGCACTCAGCTTCGACTACGGGCAGCGCCACCGCATCGAGCTCGAGCGTGCCGCGAGGCTGGCCGCGGCGCTCGGCGCGTGTGAGCATGTGCTGCAGCGCATCGACCTGCGGGCGTTCGGCGGCAGCGCGCTCACGTCTGACGTCGCGGTGCCCAAGGACCGGCTGGAGGTGGGCGGACCGTGCGCGCCCGAATCGGGCGTGCCTGCGCGCGCAACGCCCGCGACCGGCGCGGGGCGCGGCATGGATGGCACCGCGCACAGCGCGATTCCCATCACGTACGTGCCCGCGCGAAACACCGTGTTCCTCTCGTTCGCGCTGGCGCTCGCCGAGGTGCGCGGCGCGAGTGCGATCGCGATCGGCGCCAACGCCGTGGACTACTCCGGGTACCCCGATTGCCGCCCGGAGTTCATCACGGCCTTCGAGCGGCTGGCGAACCTCGCGACGCGTGCAGGGGTCGAGGCCCAGGCGCGCGGCGACCGCGCGATCACGATCGCGGCGCCGCTGCTCGAGATGCCCAAGTCGCGCATCGTTGCGCTTGGCGCCGAGCTTGGCGTCGACTTCGCGATGACCACCAGCTGCTACGACCCCGATGCGCAGGGCCGGCCATGCGGTCACTGCGACGCGTGCGTGCTGCGCGCGCGCGGATTCGCCGAGGCCGGTCGTGCGGACCCTCTCGCGCGCACGGCGGCGCACGAGGCACGCGCATGAGCGCTGCGGTGGCCATGCTGCGGCGCATGCGCATCGCGCCGTGGGCCATGGCTGCGGCCGTGGCGTTCCCTGTGGCGGCGTGCGCGAAGAGCGCGTCAATCGGGAGTCCGCCTGCCGCGGCGCCCGGCGTGACCTCCAGCGCGGTGGACGGCGTGATGGTCACGGTGGGCGGGGGCTTCTGGTCACCGCGGCTCGCGGCCGTGGCCCGGGCTAGTGCGCTGTGCGGCACCGGTGTGCGCGCGGCCTCGGCGCCCCTCACGGAGCGAGCGCTCTTCGATGCGCTCGCATCCCTGTCCCTTGACGGCGCGTCGCTCGGCACGGACGTGCCCGCCACGTGCGGCACATCGTGCGCGCGCCCTGCGTGGACCGGCGAGGACCCGCGCGGATGCGCATCGCTCGCGTCGCTTGCATCGCTCAAGGACATGATCTGGCGCGTAGAGCGCGGCGAGGCGCCGACGGTGACCGTGGCGCTCATCGCCGACAGCGACATGTCGTTCACGGCAGGGGGTGTCCGATGGCGCATCAAGCAGGGGACGGACTACCCATGGTCCAGCAACGTCGGATTCACGCTGTCGCACGCGGAACCCGAGGATCGCGGAGCGCTTGTCCAGCCCGGTGCCGACCCCGCGCAGCCGGCTCCGTCCACCGGGCGTGAACTCGAGCTGAAGCTGCGGCTGCCCGAGTGGCTCGACGCCGCATCCGTCCGGGTCTCCGCGCATGGCCGCATGCTCGCGTCCGGCGACTACGCCATCGACGGGCAGACGCTGACCGTGCGTGGTCAATGGACCGATGGAGACCGGATGCATCTCAGCTTCCCGATGCCGCCGCGGCGCGTGCCGGTCGGGGGCGGCGTGGCGATCTGGCGCGGACCGCTGCGCTACGTGGCCGAGTCCGCGGACCAGCGTGGCGGCGCGCTCGCGGATACCACGATTGCACCGGAAGACCGCCTGCGTGACGTGCCGTTCGTGCTCGGTGCCATCGCTCCGGACGGTGCGGGCGCGGCCGGCCGAGGCGCCGATACGCAGGGACCGACCCCCGAGCCGGGCGACGGATCGAGCGCTGCGCCCAACGGGATCATGGCGGTCATGGTGGAGCGCCGCGCGCGCGGCCTGCCTGACCTCGTGCTGGTGCCGCTCGCGTTCGCCGGAAACCGCGGCGACATGCCGCGCGTGGGCACCTTTGCGGTGCCCGCGCCCTGAGCCGCTGTCTCTCCGCGGGCACGCACCCGACCGATCCGCCCGCACACGCAGGCCGCACGAATCAGATGTCGAGGTTCTTGACCTCGAGCGCGTGCTTCTCGATGTAGGCGCGGCGCTGCTCGACTTCCTCGCCCATCAGGATCGTGAAGAGCTTGCTTGCCTCGGCTGCCGCATCGACGCTCACGCGCAGCAGCGTGCGCCGCGCGGGGTCCATCGTGGTCTCCCAGAGCTGCTCGGCATCCATCTCGCCAAGGCCCTTGAAGCGCTTGATCTCGATGCCGCGCCGGCCCGTCTGGTGCAGCGTGCGCAGGATCGCGGGCACGTTCGCGGCCTCGACGATCTCGTCGGCCTTGCCCTCGTTGCGCACGAGCCAGCCGTAGCGCGTCGGAAGCCGCTCGCCGGTGACCGACTCCTCCTGCACCAGGCTCCAGTCCTCGATCGCGATGCCCTGCGCCGACAGCTGCTCGAAGATGCGCTCGAGCTCGGCGGCCTCGTGCAGCTCGCGCAGCGTCCCGCGGATCACGCCCGCGCCTGCCGTGCCGATCTCGTCGAGCGAGATCGACCGTCGAGCGGCCTCGGCGTGCGCATCGGCCTCGGCCCATGCGAGATGGTCGCCAGCGCCCCACACGAGGTGGTAGCGGGGCAGCCGGCCCGCGCCGCTGGGGTCCTTCGCGCGCGACTCGAGCAGCCTCTGGAAGGGGATGCCGCGGCGCTGGGTCACGCCCACCAGCTCGTCCAGGCGTGCGAGCAGCCTGAGCGTCCGTCGCAGCGCATCGCCCTCGATCGTGCGCTCGGCGCTGCCGTCCTCGGCGCGCACCACGAGCACCGCGCGCTGCAGCGCGAAGCTCGAGAGCGTGTCGTTCATCGACTTGTCGTTGAGCACGTACTGCACCTGCTTGCCGCGCGCGACCTGGTACAGCGGGGCCTGGGCGATGTAGATGCGGCCCTGGCGCACGAGCTCGTACATCTGGCGGAAGAAGAACGTCAGCAGCAGCGTGCGGATGTGGCTGCCGTCGACGTCGGCGTCGGTCATGATGATGATGCGGCCGTAGCGCAGCTTGGACACGTCCATGTCCTCGCCGATGCCGCACTGCAGGGCTTGCACCAGCGTCTGGATCTCCTCGAAGGCCAGCACCTTGTCGATGCGGCACTTCTCCACGTTGAGCAGCTTGCCGCGCAGCGGGAGGATCGCCTGGTGCACGTGGTCGCGGCCGCCCTTGGCGCTGCCGCCTGCGCTGTCGCCCTCGACGATGAAGATCTCGGTGCGCTCGACGTCATCGCTCGAGCAGTCGCTGAGCTTCTGCGGGAGCGCGTTGTCGCCGAGCGCGCCCTTGCGCTTGATGAGCTCGCGCGCCTTGCGTGCGGCCTCGCGCGCCTCGGCGGCGCGGACCGCGTTCAGGCAGATGTGCCTGGCCTCCTTGGGGTGCGAGTCGAGCCAGGCCGCGAGCTCCTCGCCGATCGCGGAGGAGACGAACCCCTCCATCTCCTCGTTGAGGAGCTTCTCCTTGGTCTGGTTGTTGAACTGCGGGTTCGGGAGCTTCACGCTCACGATCGCGGTCAGCCCCTCGCGCAGGTCGTCGCCTGTAGGCACGAGGTCCTTGAGGATGCCCTCGCGCTTGGCGTAGGCGTTGATGACGCGCGTGAGCGCCGTCTTGAAGCCCTGCACGTGAGTGCCGCCATCGGGGTTGCGGATGTTGTTGCCGAAGGCGAGCAGGTTCTCCTGCGTCGCGTCGGTGTACTGCAGCGCGATGTCGGCGCGCAGGCCGCGCTCGCCATCGTCGCGGCGCACGCTGATCACGGGGCTCTCGGTGCGCTTGCCCTCGTTGAGCCAGCGCACGTAGGCGGCGATGCCGTCCTCATCCTTGAAGGTGACGTCGCGGACGGAGCCGTCGGGGCCCACGCGCTCGTCGACGAACCGGATCGACACGCCCGGGTTCAGGTACGCGAGCTCGCGCAGGCGCGACTCGAGCATCTCCGCACGGAAGCCGGTGTCGGGAAAGATCTCCGGATCGGGAAGGAACGAGATGCGGGTGCCGTTGCCCTTCACTCCGCCGCGGATCGTGTGCAGCGGCTTGGCCACCTTGCCGCGCTCGAAGGTGATGCCGTGGGCGGTGCCGTCCTTGTGCACCTCAACCTCGGTCCACGCGCTGAGCGCGTTCACGCACTTGACGCCGACGCCGTGCAGGCCACCCGACACCTTGTACGCGTTGCTGTCGAACTTGCCGCCCGCGTGGACCTCGGTCAGGATCACCTCGACCGCAGGGCGGCCGTTGATCTTGGGGTTGTCCGACTTCATCGGGTCGACGGGCATGCCGCGGCCGTCGTCGACGACGGTGCAGGATCCGTCCACGCCAAGCCTGATCAGGACCTGGCTCGCGAAGCCGGCCATCGCCTCGTCGATCGAGTTGTCGACGCACTCGTAGACGAGGTGGTGCAGGGCGTTGAGGCCGGTTCCGCCCACGTACATGCCCGGACGCTTGCGGATCGCCTCAAGGCCCTCGAGCACCTGAATGTCGTCTGCCGAGTAGGCGCCGTCGGGGAGGGGTCCGCCGCCACCGGCGGGGGTCGTGTGGCGCTGGGCCCGCGGCTCTCCGGCGGGCATGGAATCGGCCTCGGTGGCGGGTGGCATGGAAGCCGCAATTCTACGCAAAACCCACACCGAATTGGCGCAATTCGGCCCAAACGGATCCGATCCTGTAGGGGTGCGAGCTCGTATTATGAAGGTCGCTTTCGCTGCAGGTCGATAGCACGTTCTGCACCTGCCTCCTGCGACGGACTCTGGAGCGCGCGAACCACGGATGGAACCAGCGGACCCACAGCACATCCCCATCGCCCGGCGCAGCATCATGCTCGCCGGACTGGCGTTCCTCGCGGGATGCGCGACAACGGGGTCCAGCGTCTCGAAGCTGCCCGACCTCGCGTGGCCTGATGTGGCTCCCGGCACGGGCACCGCAAGGCCCTCCCCCAAGCCGCAGCCGATACCGCCCGCGAAGCCATCGGTCGATGGCGTCCTGCCCCGCTCGGCGTGGGCACGAGGCACCCCAGACGCGGACGCGATGAACCCGATGCTGCCGGTGGAGTACATCACGGTCCACCATGACGGGATGACTCCCTTCACGGCGACCGACTACGCCAGCAGCGCGGCGCGCATCGAGCTCTACCGCAACGGGCACCGCGGACGAGGGTGGGGCGACATCGGCTACCACTACGTCATCGACCGCGAGGGCCGCATCTGGGAGGGCCGCAGCCTCAAGTGGCAGGGCGCGCACGTGCGCAACCGCAACGAGGGGAATCTCGGCATCCTGGTGATGGGCAACTTCGACGAGCAGGCACCGTCGGACCGGCAGCTCGCGGCGCTCGAGCGGCACCTGCGCACGTGCATGGCCAAGTACCGGGTCCCGGTGGCGCGCGTGCGCACGCACCGCGAGTGGGACGGCGCGAAGACCGCGTGCCCAGGGAAGAACCTGCAGTCCAGGATGGCCACCATGCGGTCCAAGTCGCTGCGGGCCTGAGCGCGTGTCCGCGTGGCTGTCCTCACCTTCATCCTGATGACCGTGAGCATGTTCGCGGTCGGCGTGCTCGTGTGGAACGTGCTGTCGCGGCAGGAGCGTGGTGACGCCGATCTGCATGGCAGGTTCGATGCCGACGATGCGCGGGCCGCGAAGGGGCGCGAGGAGTACGCGAAGCGTCGCGCGGCCGCACGCGCCGCGCGCGGATCGCCGGGGAAGCCCCCTACGGAGTGACCGCGCGCGACTGCTTCCGGAGCGGTCAGAGGGCGGAATCGAGCCGCATGGGGGCGCGGCCCGTCACTGCTTCAGTGCCTTGATGCGATCGGCGAGCGGGTCGTTGGGCATCAGGTAGATGCCTCTGGCGCGGATGACGAACGACCCTGACCCATCGGGCGCCTCAAGGATCCCGTTCACGGCGATCAGCGTGAGCGGCCTCAGCGTGCCCTCCTTCTCGAGCGAGAGCGCCAGCGGCTTGCCGTCGGGTCCGCAGATCTCGATCGTCGCCATCGATGCAGCCAGCTGAGCGCGGTCGGAGCAGCAGTAGTCCCACGGCCTGGGGCAGTGGTCCTCGTCGCCGGTCTCGAGGCAGCACTTCATCGCAGGGTCGACCAGCGTGAACACGGCGCGGTTGCTGACGATGGGCGATCGCGACCCTCCAATGCGTCCGATCACGGAGATCGGCTCGCCGGGCCGCACGCCCATCCGTGCGGTCGCCACACCCACGGCGCCGAGTGGGCGGCGCGCCAGCATCAGGCCTTCGGGCAGGCCATCGCCGGCAGTCGACGCGGCGGGCTCGGTGGCCGGGGCTTGAGGCTGCGTGTCCGGCGCTGCTGGCTCGCCCTCGCGGTCGTGGCTGTGGTCGTGCGCGCCGTCGCCGGAGTGGTCGTGCCCCTGGCCCTCGCCACCTGCAGCGCTGCCGGACGGCGCACCGCCCTGCTGTGCGCTCTGGGTGGTGGAGCTCTCGCCGCATCCTGCGACGAGGAGCGTCAGTGCGCAGGTGAGGGCGATGGCGTGTGGGTTCGTCATGTGGGGTGCTCCAGAGGAGGGAATGGGATCGGTCGTTGCGCTGCGGATCATGCAAGATCCGCCTTGAGGGCCTGAGGAATGGATGTGCGCATGCAGCGGATCGCCGGTGGCAGGCTTCCGGTGATGCCGAGGACGGCAGCCGCGAGAAGGCCCCAGGCGACGCATGCGGCGTCGATCGACATCGAGAAGATGCCCATCGAGAACTGCACTCCCGCGCCGTCAAGCAGCAGGGCAGCAAGCACTATGGCCGGGAGCGAACCGACAGCCACTGTGATGAGCGACTCCTGGACGAGGCTCGCCACCACCGCGCCACGGCGGAAACCGAGCACCTGCAGCATGGCGATCTCCCTCGCGCGTGCCGCGAACGCAGCGTCGAGCGCATTGAGGCCTCCGAGCATCGCGCCCGCGGCCACCAGCAGCGCGCTCAGGCCGACCATCATGCGCACGGGCCCGAAGAAGGCAGCGAGGCCTGCGTAGTACTCCGTCTCGTCGATCGCCGAGAGCTCAAGGTCCGGCCGCCGTGCGGCGAACACCTCGAGGTCGCCCACATCGGCACCGGCGCCAAGCGACACGACGACCGTGGAGATCGTGGCGCGCCGCGTGTGCACCAGGAGGTCGGTGATGGGCACCCACGCCTCGCCGTCGATCGCGATCCCGGGCGCGTCCATGATTCCGGTGACGCGGTGGGGGCGATCGTCGATCAGTATTGCGGGGTTGCCCTGAGCGCCCGCAGCGACAATGTCCGTGTCGGAAATGCCAAGCCGTGCGGCGAGCGCACGTCCCACGATGGCCTCGTCGGCGCCGGCATCGGGCACGCGGCCGCAGGAGAGCCTGACCTGCGGGTGCACCATGAATGCCGCGGGCTCCACGCCGCGGATAAGCACGAGATCCCGAGCCGATCCGGTTGGTGCGGCAGCGCCCTCGCGGCGCAGCGGCAGCGGCACATGCAGCTCCGGCGAGATGAACGGTGCGCCTGCCACAGTGCGCACGCCCTCCACGCTCGCGGCGATCACGCCGGGCGTGGATGCGGAGATCTCGCTGCGCTCCACGCTCTCCTCGCTGCCGGCGCCGAGCAGCATCACGTTGCCTGGGGTGCCGCTCGCGCGCACGCCGCGGTCGAGCGCGCGCATGCTCGCGACTGCGGCCACGACGAGGAACACGACGATCGCGGATCCGCCTGCGGTGAGCCACAGCCGGAGGGGGCTGCGCCCGATGTTGCGCGCGGCATAGTGGAAGGGGAGCAGCCTCATGAGCGGAATCCTGCAACGATCGGCCGGCGTGCGGCAATGACCGCGGGCACCACCGCTGCGGCGCCGCTCAGGAGCACCGCAAGCACGATTCCGGCAGCCGCAATCGCCAGGGACGGCGGCACCGCGATCGACACGCCTTCCATGGGGAGTGCGGTCCGGCTCGATGCGACCGCCCGATACGACGCGGCCGCG
>VERO01000372.1 GCA_018882625.1 Phycisphaerales bacterium
CGTGGAGGCGTTGGGGTTCGCGCGCACGTGCCGGTAGCCGATGCGCCCCAGAGCCTCTGCGACCGCGTCCGCAGATGGAGGCGCGCCTGACGCGCGGGCCTGCCGCCAGAGCGCAACCACCGGCGCCGCGGTGCAGTCGAAGGCGCCGTCGGTGAGCCGCGACACCTCGCCCGCGCGCCGCGTCGCATCGACGAGGATGGCCGATGCGGGTACCGGCGTTCCCGGCAGTGCCGCATGCGCGGCATCGAGTGTCGTGCGGAGCCCGCTTGAGGCGGTCCAGTCCGAGAGCGCCTCGTCGACGCCACGTGCGGCATCAAAGGCATCGCGCGCTGCGCGGGCTGCGCGCTCACGGCTGTCGTCGTCGACGACGACCTGCATCTCGACCCCCATCACCACTTCGCGGAAGCGGTGCAGGGTGGCGGTGCCGGGCGAGTCGCGCGCGGGCGAGCAGGCGCCCGCGCAGGCGGCAGCCATGCATACGACGGCGCCGCGCCACGGCCGCGCCGCCATCGGATGCCGCCATGGCCCGCTACGCACCGGCATCGGATGACTCTGCGGCGTCGTGGTCACGGTGGGCATCCCGTATGGATCGGATCTCGGGGAGCCGCCTGAAGAGGATGTCGACAAGCTCAGGGTCGAACGCACGGTTGGCCTCGGCCCGTATGGTCTCGAGCACGTGCGCCTCGGCCCACGCGGGCTTGTAGGCACGGCGCGAGCTCAGCGCATCGAAGACGTCGGCAAGCCCCACGATGCGCGCGAAGAGCGGGATCTCCTCGCCGCGGCGTCCGCGCCGCGAGAGTCCTTCGAGCAGCCCGGGGTAGCCCTGGCCATCCCAACGCTCATGGTGGTGCAGCGCGACCTCGCGTGCCGCCTCGTCGAAGTCCGTGGGCTGGTCCTCGAAGAGCTCTGCACCGATCTCGGAGTGCCGCTTGACCTGCTCGAACTCCTCCGGCGTCAGGCGCCCCGGCTTGCGCAGGATCGCGTCGGGCACGCCAATCTTGCCCACGTCATGCAGCTTCGCAGCGATCCGGAGGCGGTCGCGCTGGCGCTCGAAGCTGGCGCCATCGAGGCCGCGCCGCCGCGCCCACTCCTCGAAGATGACGGTCGCGTATCCCGCCACGCGCTCGACGTGGGGGCCGGTCTCGGACGGGTCGCGCACCTCCGCCATGCGGATCATGCGGAGTATGACGCTCTCCGTGAGATGGGCGCGCTCGATCGCGACCGTGGCGATGCTCGCGAAGTGCTCGAGCAGCGACGTGTCGTGAGCGCCGAACCCGTCGCGGGGCACGTCCTCGGTGCCGATGGGATTGATGAGCTCCACCACGCCGAGCACCCGTCCCGCGCGGTTCTTCAGCGCGACCGCGAGCATCGAGCGGGTGCGGTAGCCCAGCAGCTGGTCGAAGCTCGGATCGAACCGGAACGGCATGGTCGGATCCACCGCGTAGCAGTCGTCAATCCTCAGCGACTGGCCGCTGAGCGCCACCCACCCCGCGATGCTGCGGTCGTTGAGGGGCAGCCGGAAGCTCGACACGCGAGGCGTCTCGCCCGTGGTGGAGCGGCGCGCGAGCGTGTCGTTCTGGAAGTACGCGAACCGGAGGTAGTCGCCTTCGCGCATGAACATCGTGCCGGCGTCGGTGCCGAGCAGGTGCCGTGCCTCCGACAGGATCCGCTCCATCAGCGTGTGGAAGTCGTGGATCTGGTTGAGCTCGATGCCCACCTGGAGAAGCCCCGACATCCGCGTGCGCCACGCACAGGTGTGACCACGCTTCGTCGCGCCGCCGAGCACACGGCCATGCCGTGGGCCAACGGCAGAGGAGTGAGTTACGAAGTTGCTCGTGAAAGTAATGCAGCAGGCGAGTGGCGCTGGCGCCTGGCGATTGCGCCGATCACCGAGGACGGCCCATTTTCACCGCTCCCCGGCGTGCATCGCGAACTCACACTCATTGAAGGCGATGGCCTCGTGCTTACCATCGACGGCAATATGGTCGGCTGTCATCTCGGCCACGTGGTCCGCTTCGCCGGCTATTCGCATACGCATGCTGCCCTCACGCAAGGACCCGTCGTCGACCTCAATGTGATGTCGCGCGAGGACGCACCGATGACCATGTCGATTGTCTGTGGCCCATCGACTATTGAGTCCGTCCCTGCACTCGTGGCGATTACAGACTGCACGGTTATCTTC
>VERO01000074.1 GCA_018882625.1 Phycisphaerales bacterium
TCGTGAAGCTGCAGGACGGCGACGCGCTGATGGCCGCAGCGCGCTTCGAGTCCGAGGGCGACGATCCGGCAGGCGACGCGGCCCCACCAGAGGGCACCGATGCGGCTGGCGATGCCGCATCCCCCACGGACGCGAGCGCGACGGACGGCGGCGCCGACGGCCCCGCCGACGCCACCTGACGGACGCACTATCCTCGCCGCATGTCGCTCAACGATTGGGCCGATGATGTGGTCGTGGGCGAGCTGCAGGACGGGCCCGCGCTCGGCGAGGACCTGACCGAGCTGCGCCGCAGGATCGAGCGGGATCCCCCGAAGGCGCCCCACATCGTGCTCGACATGTCCCGCATCTCGTACCTGAACTCGTCGAACATCGCGCAGCTGCTGCGGCTGCGGCGGCACGCCGTGTCATCGCACCGCTCGCTGCGCATCTGCGCGGTGAGCGACGATGTCTGGAGCGTGATGCTCGCCACCGGACTCGACAAGGTGTTCCACTTCAACGACGACGTGTCGACGGCGCTTGCGGCCGTGCGGCTCGGGCTCTGAACGCCGCGCCGCCATGCCTACCCTCCGACTCAGGCGCACGCCGCACGAGCCCCGGATCGAGGTGATCCCGCTCATCGACGTCATGATGTTCCTGCTGTCGTTCTTCATCTACTCGCAGGCGCTGGCCGTGCGCGTCAGCGTGGTGCCGATGGAGCTGCGCAACTTCGCGAGCGCCCAGGACGCCAAGCCGGCGCCGGCGGCGACGATCTCGATCGACCTTGAGGGCAAGCTCTTCTACGACCGCGAGCCGGTCGAGCTCGACACGCTCCCCGAGCGCATCGCCGCAAGCCGCAAGGAGGACGAGCGCACCGTCGTCTACGTGGCGGTCGCCGACGGCGAGGGCACGGTGGACCGCGCGCCGATCCTGCAGGACGTGTGGGAGCGTCTGCGCGGCTCGGGGCTGGCCGTGAACCTGGTGGGAAGGCGGGTCGACCGAGACGGCGCTGCGCCACGCGGCGGTGCCGCACCATCTGCGGCTCCTGGCGCACCTGCACCAGCACCATCTGCGGCGCCCGGCGCACCTGCACCAGCACCCGCTGTGGCGCCGGCGCCTGCCCCTCCGGCAGCACCATCGCCAGCGCCCACCGCTGCTCCCGCATCGCGCTGATCGCGGGCCAGCCGCACCCCCCGCGTACGATCGGAGCGTGCTCGAGGCCCACGCCAACGACAACCGACCCCTCGTGGTGGGGTTTGCGATCGCCGTGGGCCTGCACCTCTTCGTCGGCGTTCCGGTGATCGCCCGTTCCTTTGGGATCGGCGACCCGACCGCGATGTTCACGCACTCGGATGCGCGCGACGAGGCGGAGCGGCGCCGCAAGGAGCGACTCGCGCAGGCGCTGCAGGACCACCAGGACAACCCGCCGGACCCCAACGAGATCCCGGAGCTGATCCCTGGTCTCGAGGACGGCTCGGAGACGTCGATGGCCTGGATCGGCGCCGACGAGTACCAGGAGCACATGGCGCGCCTGGGCCAGGTCGATCAGGGCGGCTTCCGCATCAACGACTCGGGCGGCGGCGCACGTGTGCCCGGTCCGCCGCAGTCCGGTCCCGATGCGCCTCCCGGTCCGCCCGAGCAGCCCCAGCCGGTTGCGGCGCCTGTGCAACCTCCGCCTGAGCTGGCACGGGAGCCGCAGCCGACGCCACCCGAACCCGCCGCACCCCAAATGGCGCCCACCCCGGCAGCGCCCGCGCTGCAGCCGTCCGCCCCGCCGATCGAGGCTGTTCGGCCCGCGACGCCTGCGATGCCGCCGGAGCCCATCGAGAACGCGGGCACGGCGCGCCCAACCCCGGAGCCTCCGCCGGCCGAAGTTCCATCGGGTTCGGATCTTCCGCCTGCGGAGCCCGACCCCTCAGGCACTGCACCCAAGCCTCTCGAGCGCCCCATCACGCCCGACCCCACGCCGCAACCCGCGCCCTCCGCTCCCGAGGATCCGGCGCGCACGCCTGAGCCGACACCGCGCGATACGCCACCGAACCAGCCGCCGCAGATGGCCACGCCAAGCTCCCCGAGCGAGCCCGCACCGCCGCCCGCGCCGACGCCGCAGCAGGCACCCGATCCGCCGCGCTCGCCACCGCAGCCCGTGACGCCAGAACCGCCGCCACCCCAGCAGGCTGCGGATCCCGCTCAGGCGCAGGTGCCTCCAGCCGCTCAAGCGCCGCCGGGAGCTGGAGGCGCCTCCACACCAGCGCCCTCTGGAGTCATCGGCCCGGGCGAGGGACCGGGCCGGCCCGACGCTGGCCAGCGCAGCGACCGCGAGTCCGATGCCACGAGCGTGATCAACGTGCCCCCAGAGAAGTGGCGCACGGGCGCGCCGATCGCGCACAAGGGCGTGGAGATCCTCACCCGCCGACCTGAGCTCCCGATCCTCACGCGTCTCACCACGCGTCCGATGCACCCTGTGGCCGACCTCTTCTTCGACAACCAGGGCAAGCCCGTGAGCGTGAAGATCGTGCAGTCGAGCGGGTATCCCGACGACATCGACCAGCCGGTCATCGATGCGCTCTACCGGTGGCGCGCCAAGGGATCGCAGCTCGCGCGGCTGCCCGAGGGCAAGGTGGCGCGCTTTCGTGTGCGCGTCATCCTGGACTGATTCGCGCGCACACGCTCGTGTCGCGCCACGCCCCGCCCCCGAGCCGGGCCACCATCCCTCAGGCCGTGTGCGCCACGCGCCGCCCCGCGAGCGGGGCCTCTATCCCTCAAGCCGCGCGCGCCATGCGTCGATCGTGCTCGGGTCGGTGAGGTCGTGGAAGAGCGGCGTCACGGTCGCGTGGCGCATGTTGAGCGCCTCGACATCGCTGCCCTCGGCCGTGTGCACGAACTCCATGCCGCTGCCGCAGGGCCAGTAGTACGTGCGGCCATCGGGCGCGACGCGCCGCTCGTAGCCGTCGCGGCCTGCCGCGGTGTTCATCGGCACCACGCGCACCTGAGGGTCGGGCGCGTCGTCGCGCTCGGTGCGCGGGATGTTCACGTTCATCACGCGGTGCGCATCGAGCGGATGCTGCACCAGGCGGTCGACCACGCCGCGCGCGATCCGCGCCGCGCGCGACCACGCGATGCGCCTCGGGTCGCCGATGTGCAGGCTGACTGCGATCGCGGGAACGCCAAGGAATGCGGCCTCGATCGCCGCGGCGACGGTCCCCGAGTAGATCACGTTGATGCCGACGTTCGCGCCGCAGTTCATGCCGCTGATGACGACATCGGGACGCGTTCCGGCGCCGAACCGGTCCGCCCACAGCGCGCGCAGCGCCAGCTTCACGCAGTCCGCCGGCGTGCCCTCGACCGCGAGTCCGGCTGCGCCGCAAGCCAGCTTCGCCTCACGCACCAGCAGCGGGTGGTGGAAGGTGATGCCGTGGCTCTTGGCGCTCTGCACCGATGCAGGCGCGACCACGAGGATCTCGCCCATGCCCTCCAGCCCGGTGCGGAGCGCCGAGATGCCGGGTGCGTCAATGCCGTCGTCGTTGGTGAGCAGGATGCGCATGGTGTGTTCCCTATCGGCGCGCCAGCACGTAGGTGCGGCCGCCCCACCGCACGGGCCGGCCTGAGGTGAGGGTCGATGCGGCACGCCAGAGGATGCCCGCCACTGACGCGCTGCCGAGCCAGTGCAGCCACACCCCGCCGCGCGGCGTGCGCATCAGGCGGTAGATGCCGCGCAGCACCACGTGCTGCATCAGCAGGCCGAGCGCGCCGCAGAGCGCGCCTCCGACCATCAGCGGCACGTCTCCCATCACGCCGCCCACGGCGCCGATCGCGATCGTGAGCGCGCACGCCAGAGGTCCTCCGATGCCGATGATCGCGCTCACGACCGCATACCGGCGCAGGCGCGAAGGGTCCCGGTGGCACGACTCGATGAAGATCCGCGTCCATCCCTCGCGGAACTGCTCAGCCGACTCGTACATGTGCGTGATGAGCATGCCGTCGGGCATGAAGAGGCCGAACCTGCGCCCGGAGTGGTGCACGGTGCGCGCGAAGGCGATGTCCTCGAGGAGGTCATCCTTCACCGCTGCATGCCCGCCGATCGCGTCATACGCCTCGCGCGAGAAGAGCATGAACTGGCCGTTGGCGAAGGGCCTCGGGTCATGCGCGCGGTTGACGCGCTCGGGCGGGTACAGCTTCATCAGCTGCAGTGCCGCCACAGGCTGGGCCACGCGCTCGAAGGTGCGTCCGGACGTCAGCTGCGGCATCGCCGAGAGCAGCGAGAGCCCGCGGTGCGCGGCGAGCGCCACGCTCGAGCGCACAAGGCCGGGGTCAAAGCGCGTATCCGCATCCGTGAACAGCAGCCATGCGCACGGTGCGCTGCCATCGAGATCCGCGCCCACACGCGCCGCGTTGCACTTGCCCGCCCAATCCGCAGGACAGGCGGCATTGTCGATGATGCGCACCGTGCATCCCGGGCGATGCGAGTGCGAGGCCACGACGGACTCGAGCGCGGCACGCGTGCCGTCGGTGCACCGGTCGAGGACGAAGACGATCTCGAGCGGACCCGGGTAGTCCTGCGCGAGCAGCGACCGGAGCAGTGTCGGCGCGTGCCGCTCCTCGTTGTGGGCGGGCACGACAACCCGCACAGCGCCCCACCGGGACTCGGGCGGTGCGAGCGCAAGGCCCTCCTTCAGGCTGGGCCTGCCACGCGCATCGCGCGCTGCGCGCCACGCGAAGACCGACCAGTACGCGAGGAATGCGAGCGACAGCGCAGCGCCGATCCATGTCGCCACGATGACTGCCTGCATCGGCTCGAGGGTAGCGCGCCGGCCGAACCTACGATCCGTGGCATGGCCAGCATCGGCACGGTCCTCAGCCGGTCCCAGGCTCGCGCCTACGACGCCTGGTGCACGCGCGAGCTCGGGATCCCCGGGCTGCTGCTGATGGAGTGCGCCGCGATCGGCATCGCCACGGAGGCGAAGCGCGTGTGGGAGCGCGGCGCAGGTCCTGCACCGCTCTTCGTCGCGGTGTGCGGTCCGGGGCAGAACGGCGGTGACGGCTACGCGGCGATCCGCCACTTGCACAGCGCCGGCGAGGAGGCGCTCGCGCTCGGGACGGCGCCGCCGCCGCAGGGTTCCGATGCGGCGATCCAGCACCAGCTCGCGGTGAGGCTCGGGCTGGTGCGCCCATTCGCCGATGCTGCGGCCGTCATCGAGCCCCTGGCGGCAGCCCGGCGCGTTGTGGTGCTCGATGCGCTCTTCGGGACCGGCCTCGACCGCCCGATCTCCGGCGTCGACGCGGTGCGCGTGCTGTGGATCAGGTCGATGCGCGAGCGCGGCGCGAGGGTGGTCGCCGTGGACATCCCCAGCGGCATGGACTGCGACAGCGGCGCTGCGCTGGGCACCGCAGGCGTCGAGGCGGATCTCACCGTCACGATGGTCGCGCCGAAGGCGGGCATGGCGCTGCCTGCCGCCGCGCAGCGTGTCGGCACCGTGGTCGTCGTGCCCATCGGCGGTCCGCCGGTCGCGCAGTTCCTCGCCCACACCGATGACCGGCACACGCGCCAGCGCATCGGGCACCCCGGCGCGCAGGCGCAGCCTGGCGCGAACGCGTAGCCTCCCGCTCCCGCGATGTACGCGAGGCTCCTCTCCAACCGCTACCTCACCAGCCGGCTGATCCCGCTCATCGCGATCGGCGCAGTGGCACTCTGCGTGGCGATGGTGGTGACGGTGGTGAGCGTCATGACCGGATTCCTCGACCTCCTGCGCGGTGCCGGCCGGTCCATCGTCGGTGACGTGATCGTCTCATCCGGCATTGGCGGCATGCCGCACTACGACGAGCTCATCGCGCGCATCGATGCGCTTCCCGAGTGCCACAAGGCGACCCCCGTGATCGACACCTTCGGGCTCCTGCGCATGCCCTACCCGCGCGGACCCGAGAAGGAGATCGTCACCACGCAGGTGTGGGCGATCGAGCCCCTCAGTTTCGCCGAGGTGACCGAGTACGCCGACAACCTCTACTGGCGGCGCCCAGTCGATGACGCCGCACGCGCCGCGATGCAGCCCGATGACCCGCGCCTGGACATCAACCCAGCGTGGCTGCAGGACGGCTTCACGCTGGTCGAATCCGCGACGGGCCGGCCCGGAGTGGCCATCGGCATGCACGTCTCCGTCGCGAACGAGCGTCAGAGCGATGGCTCGTACAGGCCGCGCTACGGTTGGTCGATGCCTGGACGGGATGTCACCCTGACGCTCGTGCCGGTCAGCTCGCGGGGCAAGATCGCCGAACCGCGCGAGGAGGCGTTCCCGATCGTCAACGAAGTGCAGTCCGGCGTCTACGAGGTCGACAAGAACCGCATCTTCGCGCCCCTTGCGGTCGTGCAGCGCATGCTGCGCATGGACCGCGCGCCGCTCTACGACATCACCGCGGACCCGGGACCTGACGGACAGCTGCCCGTCATCGGCGAGACTCCGGCGCGCGTCACCAAGATCCTCGCGCGCGCGAAGCCGGGCGTGACTCCAGCGGCGCTTCGCGATGCGATCGAGCGCACCTACCGGGAGTTCTCGCTTGAGGTGGACGCCAACCGCTCGCTCACCACCAAGATGCCGCAGATCGTGTCGGTGCTGACCTGGGAGCAGCAGCTGCGCGACCTCATCGCGCCGGTGCAGAAGGAGCGCGAGATGATGCGCATCCTGTTCTCGCTGATCTACATCGTGTGCGCCGGCCTGATCCTGTCGATCTTCTGGGCGATCGTGATCGAGAAGACCCGCGACATCGGGATCCTCCGCAGCGTGGGCGCATCGCGCCGCGGCATCCTGTGGATCTTCCTGCGCTACGGGCTCGTGATCGGCATCTTCGGCAGCGCGATCGGCGTCGCGCTCGCGTGGCTGATCGTCACGCGCATCAACGACATTCACTCGGCCATCGGGTCGGATGCGCCGGCGGCGGTGTGGATCGGCACGTACGCCCTCGCGGCCGGCGCCCTGTGCGGAGTGGTGTGGCAGGCCGTGCGCGGGCGGCTGCTCCCGCTGCTGCTGTGGACGCTGGCGACGCTGATCTTCATGGTCGCAGGCACAGGGCTGCTGTTCCACCGCGGGACGCTGATCTGGGATCCGTCGGTCTACTACTTCAGCCGCATCCCGAGTCAGGTGGACTGGTGGACGGCCGGCCTCACGGTGATCGGGGCGGTCGTCTTCAGCGTGATCGGAGCCGCCATTCCGGCAGCGCGCGCAGCCGACACTGACCCTGTGGAGGCGCTGCGCTATGGGTGATCGCCCGCGCATCCTCGAAGCTCGCAACGTGCACAAGACGTATCGATTCGGCGCGGTGCCCGTCGAGGTGCTGCGCGGGGCTGACCTGTCCGTGCACGCCGGCGAATGGGTGGCGATCCTCGGCTCGAGCGGCTCCGGCAAGAGCACGCTGCTGCACCTGCTCGGGGGGCTGGACCGTCCCGACCGCGGCCGAGGCGAGATCCTGTGGCGCGGCGAGTCAATCTCGATCGCTCCGGGGCGCCGGATCGACCGGTACCGAAACCGGGACGTCGGGTTCGTGTTTCAGTTCTATCACCTGCTGCCCGAGCTCGACACGCTCGACAACGTGCTGCTCCCCACCATGGTCGGCAGGTGGATGCGTCCGGATCCGGCCCCCGCACGCAGCCTGCTCGAGTCCTTCGGGCTGGCGCACCGGCTGCACCATCGCCCAGCGCAGCTCTCGGGCGGCGAGCGACAGCGTGCGGCGATCGCCCGCGCGCTGGTCCGGGGCCCGCAGGTCCTGCTCGCGGACGAGCCGACCGGAAACCTGGACGCCGTCACCGGCGGCTCGATCCTCGACCTGCTCGCCGAACGCCACCGGTCTGGCCTGACCATCGTCATGGTCACCCACGATGCGCAGGTGGCTGCCCGAGCCGACCGGATCGTGCAACTTCGGGACGGTCAGGTGCAGGCCTAGGATTTGCAGTGGTTTATGCGTCGATCGAGCCGCCCGCAGTCGCTGGCCAATCATGCCTGCTCCGCACCCGATGCCGTCAAGATGAGGGAACTGGGCTGGTTTCCTTGAAGTCCCGCAGCAGATATCCGACAGTTATGGCGATGGACCTTCCCTACCCTGACCTGAACCAATCACCCGCGCACGTGCGCAGAAGGTTGGAGACTGGCACGGGGATTGCACCCATCGCACAGTTCAGTGTCCGGCGCGAGGGATGTGCGCCACAGGTCCCCTAAGGAGGTTCCCATGTTCGAGCGACTGACAGATCGTGCCCGCAAGGTGATGGCCCTGGCCAACCAGGAAGCCCAGCGGTTCAACCACGAGTACATCGGCACGGAGCACATCCTGCTTGGCCTCGTCAAGGAAGGCAGCGGTGTCGGCGCCAACGTGCTCAAGAACCTCGGCATCGACCTGCGCAAGGTGCGCCTTGAGGTCGAGAAGCTCGTGAAGAGCGGACCCGAGATGGTCACGATGGGCAAGCTGCCGCAGACACCGCGCGCCAAGAAGGTCATCGAGTATGCGATCGAGGAGGCGCGGAACCTCAACCACAACTACGTCGGCACCGAGCACCTGCTGCTCGGCCTGCTGCGCGAGCAGGATGGCGTGGCCGCTCAGGTGCTCCTCAACCTCGGCCTCAAGCTCGAGGAGGTGCGCGAGGAGGTCCTCAACCTGCTCGGCGCCGGTGGCGAGCAGGAGGAGAGCAGCGCGCAGCCCCAGTCCGAGTCGCCTTCGGAGCCGGCTGCGGGCGGCGAGCCCGGTCCCCAGCGCCGCGGCAAGAGCAAGACCCCTGCCCTCGACTCCTTCGGGCGTGACCTCACCGAGCTGGCCCGCAACGGCGAGCTCGATCCCGTGATCGGCCGTCACGGCGAGATCGAGCGCCTCGTGCAGGTGCTCTGCCGCCGCACGAAGAACAACCCCGTGCTGCTCGGCGAGGCCGGCGTCGGAAAGACGGCGATCGCGGAGGGTCTCGCGCAGGCGATCGTGAGCCAGGACGTTCCGGACATCCTGCACGACAAGCGGCTGGTGGTGCTCGACCTGGCGGCGATGGTGGCGGGCACGAAGTACCGCGGCCAGTTCGAGGAGCGCATCAAGGCCGTGATGAACGAGGTGCGCCGCGCCAAGAACATCATCCTCTTCATCGACGAGCTGCACACGCTGGTGGGCGCCGGCGGCGCCGAGGGCGCGATCGACGCGTCCAACGTCCTCAAGCCCGCCCTCGCCCGCGGCGAGATCCAGTGCGTGGGCGCCACCACCTTCGACGAGTACCGCAAGTACATCGAGAAGGACGCGGCGCTGGAGCGGCGCTTCCAGTCGATCCCGGTCGAGCCGCCGAACGGCGAGCAGACCTTCCTGATCCTGCAGGGCCTGCGCGAGCGCTACGAGAAGCACCACAAGGTCCGCATCACCGACGAGGCCCTGAAGGCCGCGGTGGACCTGTCGGGCCGCTACATCACCGGCCGCGTGCAGCCGGACAAGTCGATCGACGTGATCGACGAGGCCGGTGCCCGCCTGCGCCTGCGCAGCA
>VERO01000075.1 GCA_018882625.1 Phycisphaerales bacterium
CCGCCGCACCGCCGCCCACCGCCGCGCCGCCGCCCGCCGCCGCGCCGCCCGCACCCTTCGGCCCGCCCGCAGCGCCCGGCTTGAAGAACAGCCCCGTGCTCGGATCGCGCACCGCGCGCATGAACAGGTCCTCGAGCGACTCGCGCACGGCCTGCACCGTGGCCACCACGCGGCCCTCGCGGCGTAGCCGGTCAAGCAGCGGCTGCGCGCCGTGCACATCCATCCCGAGGAACGTCATGCGCGTGCCAGGCCCGTCGATCCCGTTGGACCGCAGAGCGCCCGCCGCAACCGCGCTCACCTGTGCCACCTCGCCAGCCCACGCCGGCGCATCACCCTCGATCACGATCTCGTACCTGCGGCTCGATGCCGTCAGCTCATCCATCGTGCCGTGCGCAGCCACCCGTCCCTGCACCATGATCGCGATGCGGTCGCTCACCATCTCAAGCTCGCTCAGCAGGTGCGAGTTCAGGAACACCGTACGCCCTTGCGTGCGCAGCTGCATCAGCACATCGCGAATCTCGCGCCGCCCCACAGGATCCACGCCATCGGTCGGCTCGTCGAGCACCACCAGCTCAGGGTCGTTCACCAGCGCCGCCGCGATCCCGGTGCGCTGGCGCATGCCCTTGCTGTACGCGCCCACCGGCCGGTCGGCCCACGCGGACATCCCCACCACATCGATCCAGTGCTTCGCGCGCTGCTTGCGCTCGCGCCGCGGCACCAGGCACATCGCGCCGCTGAACTCCACCACCTGCCGCCCGGTGAGGTACGCGGGAAACCGGTGATTCTCCGGCAGGTAGCCCACGCGCGCGAGCGTCGCGCGGTCACCGACCGGCCGCCCGAGCACCTCGCCCTCGGCGCGCGTCGCGCGCACCACAGTCATCATGATCTTGACCAGCGTGCTCTTGCCCGCGCCGTTGGGCCCAAGCAGCCCGAAGATCTCGCCGCGCTCGACGCGCATCGCCACGCCGCGCAGCGCATGCGTGCCGCGACCGTAGCGCTTCTCCACGTCGCGGAGGTCAATGGCGGGCGAGAAGTTGCTCACGTCGCACTCTCCGAACGAGATTGCATGTCGCTCCGGAGGCCCCGGCCGTCGCCAGCGTGCGCACACCCGCTCACTTCGCCACCCCCGCAGCATGCGCGGACAGCTCGCGTCCGCGGTCGCGCGCCGCGCGCAGCGCATCGTGCAGCGCACTCCTGAACCCGCGCGCATCGAGTACCGCAAGCGCCGCGCTCGTGGTGCCGCCGGGGCTCGTCACCATCGCACGCAGGTCCGCGGGCGACCCGCCCTGCGCCATCATCGTCGCTGCACCGAGCATCGTGCGCCGCACCATGCGCGATGCCGTCGCGCGGTCGAACCCAAGCGACATCGCCGCATCGACCCACGCCTCCGCCAGCAGGAACACGTACGCAGGTCCCGACCCGCTCACGGCCGTCGCCGCGTCGAGCATGTGCTCCTGCACCTCCACCGCATCGCCCACGGCGCCGAAGAAGCGAGTCACGAAGTCGCGGTCATCGTCGCGGCAGCGCGGCCCGCATGCGTACGCCGTCATGCCCTGTCCCGCCTGCACGCACAGGTTCGGCATCGCGCGCACGCACCTGGCCATCGGGCCGAGCGCCTCCGAGACGCTCGCCAGCGTGATGCCGCCCATGATCGAGATCACCAGCGCAGGGGAGGCGAGCTCGCCGATCGCCTCGCTCACCTCGCGCATCACCTGCGGCTTCACCGCCAGCACCACGCACGCCGCCCCGCGCGCATCGTGCGCATGCGCGCTCACGCGGCACCCCAGCAGCGCCGCGCGCTCGCGCGCCGCCGCATCGGCCTCGATCACGATCATCTGGCGCGGGTCGGCAGCCTGATGACGCACCGCACCGGTCGCCAGCGCGCTGCCCATGTTGCCGAAGCCAACCACCGCCATCGTGGGCGTCATGCCCCCACGGTAGCAGGGGGGCGCACCCGCGGCACGCATCGTGACGCCCTCGCCGCGCCCCTCGCTCGCCACGCACCGCCGCGCCGCCCGCGACTACCATCGCCGATCCCATGTACGCGCTCGACTTTGAGCAGCCGGTCCTGGACATCGAGAAGCAGATCGAGCGGCTCGAGTCCGCCCCGGCCGCCGCCACGCTCGCCGATGAGCTCGCCACCCTGAAGGCGACCCGCGACACGCTCCTCAGGAAGACATACGCCAGCCTGACCCCATGGCAGACCGTGCGCGTCGCGCGCCATCCCGCGCGCCCGCAGACCGCCGACTACATCGACATGATGTGCCGCGACTTCTGCCAGCTGCACGGAGACCGCCGCTTCGGCGACGATCCCGCGATCATCACCGGCCTCGCACGCATCGGCCCGTTCAAGGTGATGCTGGTGGGCCACCAGAAGGGCCGCACCACCGCGGAGCGCATCAGCTGCCGCTTCGGATGCGCCAATCCCGAGGGATACCGCAAGGCACTGCTCAAGATGCGCATGGCGGAGAAGTTCAAGATGCCCATCGTGACGCTCGTGGATACGCCCGGCGCGTATCCCGGCATCGAGAGCGAGCAGCGCGGCCAGGCCGAGGCCATCGCCGTCAATCTCCGTGAGATGAGCCGGCTCCGCACGCCCATCGTCTCCATCGTGATCGGCGAGGGTGGCTCCGGCGGCGCGCTCGGCATCGCCGTGGCCGACAAGGTCGCCATGATGCAGTACGCGTGGTACTCGGTGATCAGTCCCGAGGGATGTGCTGCAATCCTGTGGAAGGAGGCCAACGAGACCACCAATACCAAGGCCGCCACCGCGCTTGCCCTCACCGCAGACCGCAACCTCACCAACGGCCTCATCGACTCGGTCATCACGGAGCCTGCCGGCGGCGCGCACCGGGACCCACGCGCCGCGGCCAGTGCCATGCAGCACTGGATCGTCGAGCAGCTCCGAGAACTGACCCGCCTCGACCCGGACACTCTGGTCCGCCGCCGCTTCGAGAAGTTCAGGGCGATGGGGTCCACCGCCTCCCGCCAGTTGGCATAGATCCGATAATGGGGCAACCCGCGCCGCGCGTGGTTGCTTATAAACCACTGCCCACAAGTAGTTTGCGTGCTAAGTATGCGTGCGCTGCATCTCCGCGCACAACGAGCCGATCTATTGGGTCCGTTGCCTCGGTAGGCGAGGACTCACAAAATATGCCCGATCGGCGACCCACTTTCTTTGCTTTGTCGCGTCAGGGGTTACGTTTCGTGAACGTGGGTACCAAGCGATGACTGGATTCGTGACGAGCAACGGGGTGCCTTGGATGCGTCTGGCAGTCGACAAGCTGCCGCGCGGAGCCAAGAAGTTCATCCTCGCGGGGTTCGACATGGCGCTGGCGTTCGCCTGCGTTTGGCTCGCCGTGTTCAACCGGATGGGGCTCGAGCTCTTCACCGGCAAGAACTACCCGTCGATGCTCATCGACACGGCGGTGCTCGCCGCCTCTGCAGCTGTCTGTGCAGGCATCGTCCTGTGGATGCTCGGCCTCTACCGCGAGGTCACGCGGCACCTCGGGCCCAAGTTCGCGATCCGCATCACGCAAGGCATCTTTGTGGTGTGCATGATGCTCTTCGCAGTGCGGGCCTTCGTGCCGAGCGCGGGCGATGGATTCCCCAGGTCGTCCATCATCACCAGCTGCGCGTTCATGCTGGTGTCGATGGGAGGCGCGCGGCTGCTCGTGCGCTGGATGGTGCTCGGCGGCACCCGGTATGAGCAGAGGTCCGTCGCCATCTTTGGCGCAGGCGACGAGGGCGTCGGCATCGCCGCCACCTTGTCGCGCGACCGCAGCCTGCGCATCGCCGCGTTCTTCGACGATCACCCGAGCCTCGTGGGCCAGCAGGTCCGCGGCGTCACGGTGTACAAGCCGAACTCGCTTCCCGAAGTGGTGGCCCGCGAAGGCATCACCCAGCTGGTGATGTCGCTGCCGCCCTCGGCGCGCGCCGGTACCCGAAACCTGCTTGACCTCGCGAGCCGGCTCGGCGTGCAGGTGCTCACGGTTCCCACCTTCGACGAGATCGCCGACGGCCGTGTGCGCATCGACCAGCTCCGCCCGCTGCAGATCGAGGACCTCCTTGGCCGCGACACCGTCAAGCCCGACGACACGCTCCTGCGACGCGACGTGGAGGGCAAGCGCGTACTGGTCACCGGCGCTGGCGGCAGCATCGGCTCCGAGCTCTGCAGGCAGATCATGAGGCTCGGACCGGCCAGGCTGATCCTGGTCGACAACAGCGAGTTCAACCTCTTCCAGGTGGATGCGGAAGTTCGGCGCCTCGCGGGAACCCTCGCCCCCGGCTCCGGCCCGGCCGCAGTCGTCACCTGCCTGGCCAGCGTCACCGACGGCGTGCGGATCGACCGGATCTTCGGTCAGCACCAGCCCGAAACGGTCTACCACGCGGCCGCCTACAAGCACGTGCCGATCGTCGAGACCAACGAGCCCGAGGGCGCGGAGACCAACGTCCTGGGCACGCTCAATGTGGCCGAGGCCGCGCAGCGCCACAGGACCCGGCGCATGGTGCTCGTCAGCACCGACAAGGCCGTCCGGCCATCCAACGTGATGGGCGCCACCAAGCGGCTTGCCGAGCTGGTCCTCCAGTCGATGCATGGCAAGCAGTCGCAGGAAGTTGGCGCAGGCACGGTGTTCACCGCAGTCCGCTTCGGCAATGTGCTCGGAAGTTCCGGCAGCGTGGTGCCAATCTTCCGCGCCCAGATCGACCAAGGCGGGCCGGTCACCGTCACGCATCCCGACGTCACCCGCTACTTCATGACGATTCCCGAGGCCGTGCAGCTCATCCTCCAGGCAGGCGCCATGGCCGAAGGCGGCGAGGTGTACGTCCTCGACATGGGCGAGCCGGTGCGCATCGACGACCTGGCGCGCAAGATGATCCGCCTCGCCGGCCACTCGGTGCGCGACGAGCACGACTCGACCGGCACCATCGCCATCACCTACACCGGGCTGCGCCCGGGCGAGAAGATGTTCGAGGAGCTCGTGATCGGCTCTGACATCGTCCGCACGGCCCATCCCGCGGTGCTCCGGGCCCGTGAGCCCTCAGCCAACTGGAACGACCTCTCCGTGCATCTTGCCCGTCTCGAGACCGCCATCAGTCAGTATGACGGCGATGGTGTGCGCAAGGTGCTCCAGCACTCGGTGCGTGAGTTCCGTCCCGCGAACGCGCCAGTGCGCTGAGACGCGTAGCCCATGTGACAGCGTGAGGGCGCCCTGTGCGGGGCCAGCGCGCTCGCTAGCCGATTCCAGCGTGGATTGACGCCCCGTGCACGAATGGTTATAATTTGGCGTCGCCGCCCCGATAGTCCGAGAAAAAGCGCGTTTGAAGTCGGGGAAGCGCGGTTGTTCGGTCACCATGGGCGTCCGACTGCATGAAGAAGCCAGCCAAGCCATCCAAGAACGACGCAAAGGGCACCTCAAAGCCTGATGCCAAGACCGATGCCAAGGCACGCGCCAAGGCGGCGATCAAGTCATCGGGCAAGGATGCGTCCAAGTCCGCCACCAAGGTGTCCTCCATGAAGCCCGCGGCCAAGCCCAATCCGCCCACCGAGCCGCAGCTGACCAAGCTTCCGCCGCCCAAGCCCGTCGTCATGATGCCCAAGAGCATCGTTGGCGAGCCGCCACCGCCGCCAAAGCGCTCCAAGGGCGCGCCGCCGCCGGTCATTGCGAAGCCAAAGGCCAAGCCCAAGGTCTCGCCGACCGCTGGCGACACCACCAAGGTCTCCCGCAAGAAGATCGATTTCGCCAATGCCATTTCCGTGGCTGCCGCCGCAGCCCAGGCTGCACAGCAGCAGCGCGATGCCGCGTACGCCGCCGCGAAGGCGGTCGCAGAGGCCGCCGCCGCTGCGCAGGCCGCCAAGCTTGCCGCGAAGGCTGCAGCCGCCGCGAAGGGGAAGCCCGCCAAGGGCGGCAAGCCGATGAAGGGTGGCAAGCCAGTCAAGGGAGGCAAGCCCGTCAAGGGCGCAAAGGTCCCGCCGCCTCCGCCGCCGCCCAAGGTCGTGCCAGTCGTGGTGCCTCCTCCACCGCCAACCGACGGCTACGTGATCATCAGCGGCCGACGCGTGCGCGTGATGTCGCTCAAGTCGATCGAGCCCAAGAAGGCCGCAGCCCTCAAGAAGGAGGCTCGCGCGACGGCAGCCGCCGCGAAGAAGGCCGAGGCGCCAGCCGGGTCCGCAGATGCGCCAACCGCCGAGATGCTCGCGAAGGCCGCGAAGGGCCGCCTCACGAAGAAGGAGCTCGAGGAGTTCCGCGCCACGCTCGTGCGGACGCGTGCGGAGCTCGTGGGCCGAGTCGAGGGCATCGAGTCCGAGGCGCTCAAGAGCAGCGACGGCAACCTGTCGACGATGCCGCTGCACATGGCCGACATCGGCACCGAGACCTTCGACCAGGACTTCGCGCTCGGCATGGCCGAGACCGACCGTCACATGGTCGTCGAGATCGACGAGGCGCTCGAGCGCATCAAGGCCGGCACCTACGGAGTGTGCCTGATGACGTGCAAGCCCATCCCGAAGGGCCGCCTCGCCGCGAAGCCCTGGGCGAAGTACACCGTCGAGGCCGAGCGCATCGCGGAGCGCCACCGGACGCGCGGCTGATGCCTGCGTGGCGATCTGCCGCCGCGTGGTGCACGCTGCTCGCCGTGTTCACGGCGGGCCTCATCGCTGACCTCTGGACCAAGTCGTGGGCGTTTGCCACGGTGGCGGGCATGCCTGTGGTGCTCGAGCCGCGCGAGGCTGTGGCTGATCCCTCGTACCGGCTGCCGTGGCACTCGGGAGTGCGCGCGCTCCCTTGGGACCTTCTCGACTTCCACCTCGTCGTCAACCACGGCGCAGTGTTCGGCATCGGCCAGAACGCGCGCGGGTGGTTCATCGCGTTCACGGTGATCGCCGTAGCCGCAGGCATCGTCATCTTCGGATGGTGGACGCGCGCGAGCAGCAGGCTCGCGCACATCGGGCTCGGCCTGATCCTGGCCGGCGGCATCGGCAACCTCTACGACAGGTTCGTGTTCGGCGCCGTGCGCGACTTCCTGCACATGCTGCCGCGCTGGAACCTGCCGTTTGGCCTCTCGTGGCCCGGCGGCAACCGCGAGGTGTTCCCGTGGGTCTTCAACATCGCAGACGTGATGCTGCTCGCTGGCATGGCGCTGCTGATCATCCACGCGCACCGCGAGGACGCGCGCCGCGCGCGCGAGGCGAAGATCGTGGCGGGGGCGGGAGTGGCCGCACCCGCATCTGACGCGCCCGCGCCCGAAGGGCCAGCGTCGCCGTGAGCCTCATCTTCCGTCAGACTCGAATCGGTCTGCACGGCAAGCCATTCACGCTATACAAGTTCAAGACGATGCGGGATCCAAGGCCGGGCGAGGATGCGCTCGCGAGCGATGCGCAGCGGCTCACCCGGTGGGGCAGGTTCCTGCGGTCGACGAGCCTCGACGAGCTTCCCACGCTGTGGAACGTGATCAAGGGCGACATGCGGCTCGTGGGACCGCGGCCGCTGCTGCCGCAGTACCTGCCGCTCTATAGCAAGGAGCAGTCTCGCAGGCACGAGGTCAAGCCTGGCATCACGGGATGGGCGCAGGTGAATGGGCGCAATGCCATCTCCTGGGAGGAGAAGTTCAGGCTCGACGTCTGGTACGTCGACAACAGGTCCGTGTGGCTGGATCTCAAGATCCTCTGGATGACGCTGTGGCAGGTGTTCGCGCGCAAGGGCATCTCCGCCGAAGGTCACGCGACGATGCCGCCGTTTACTGGCGCACGGTGATGCCAAGCTTCTCGGGAATCTCCAAGAGGCTCGTGATCTGGTGATCTGCGTTTCGATCTGGAGGGACTTCGCAGTGTGCGTAGGTGCCGGTGGGTCGCTTGATGTGGATGGTCCGCCAGCCGAGGGCGCGAGGCGCGATGAAGTCCTTCAACGGGTTATCGCCCACGTACACGAAGGATGCCGTTCCCGGGTACCGAGACATGATCAGTTCGAAGCCCTTGGTGGAAGGCTTCCAGTGCTCACGGCCGAGTGCCTCGGTGAACACCGGCTTCTCGATCCAGCGCTCGAGCCCCAAGGCGCGCGCCTTGTTGGCTTGCGTGGGCAGGTATCCATCGGAGAGCAATGTGACCGGCACATGCCCGTGCAGCATCTGGACGGTCGCGAGCGCATCCTCATGCCACGGAAGCTCATCAGGCGGGTGTTCTCGATAGACCTTCAGTAGCTGATGCGCCCTGTCGGCCGGCAGATCGGCACCAGAGACTCTCTCATATGCCCGCTGGAACGTATCGCCTCGAGAACCGGCGCGCATCGCAGTGAGACACGCATCGCCGAGCCCACGGATGCCCCATGCCCCGAGAGCATGGGCCCCAACCGCACGGAATCCAGACTCTACGAAGGCACTCTCCGGATAGAGCGTGTCATCAAGATCGAACACCACTACCGCCGTCATGACCGATGCCCATGCACAAACACTGCGCTGTCGTATCGCAGCATGAGAAGGGAATCCTCCCATTCAGGCAGAGCAGTGGTAGCGCGACGGAGGTGCTCCATGAGGATCCATCGCCCAAAGTGAGCTCCGGCAGCATGAGCCACCGGGTACCCGCCTCCGAATCGGGCGTTGACCTCGATGATTCGTGGTCCGCGATCGCCGACGATTGCCTGGAAGCAGAATGGACCGCGCAGTCCAGGCATCGCGCTGGCCACCTTGGGTGCAAGATCCATCAGGTCTGGGCGTCGCTCCGTGAGCGCCTTCGACACTTCTCCGCCCCGCACCTCGAGACGGCGATGTGGAACCGCACACAGCAGCTCGCCATCGGCATTCACGAAGCAGTTCACGGTGAACTCATCGCCAGCGCACAACTCTTGTGCCACGTACTGATGGGAGTCAATCTCGAGGCCGAGTGCTCGCTGAAGCGACTCGAGTCGGATAAGTCCAACGGAATTGCTTCCGTCGACCGGCTTCAGAATGACTCGGCCTGGAATCCCCTCGGAGTCGGTGAGGGCATCGGTCAGCCGGAGCGTTCGAGGCGTAGGAAGGCCAGCATCGGAGAGGGCCTTCGCTGTCAGCAACTTGTCGCGTGCGATACGGATTGCCGCGGGAGACGAGATTACTACGGTCACGCCCATCTCAGAGAAACTGGATCGCGCTGCAGCGAGCATCGGCAACTCAGTGTCGATCGTGGGGATCACAACCGATACGTCATGCTGCGTGCACACGCGAAGGAGACTCGGGATGTAGTCGGGGCTGGAGCAGCGAGGGACCGCTGCATGATGGTCGGCAGCCATGCATGCCGCGCTCAAGTTCGGGTTGACGTCCACGGCAATGACCGTCAGCGCGAGCCCCAACTCTGTGGCATCCGATCGGATGGTCTCAATCAGGTGATGCCTACGTCCCGCGGACGTGACCATGACGGTCACTGACTTACTCATGCCCCGCCTCCCCAGTGC
>VERO01000076.1 GCA_018882625.1 Phycisphaerales bacterium
CCGCCACGCCGCGGTCGCCACGCGCGTGTCGAGCATCGGCGCGCGCGTCTCGAGACCCACGAACATCGCCGCACGGTCCACCTTTACCAGGATGTCGTCGCTCAGATAGTGCAGCGTGTCGAGCGCGATCGATCGCTCCACATCCGACAGCCCGCGCCACCACGGCTCGCCGCTCAGGTCAGGTGCACCCGGCCGCGGCGCACCCGCCACACCTCGCCCACCCACCTCAACTGCACCACCCGCCGCGATCGGCCACTCGTCGGTCCAGCTCGACGCCAGCGACCAGTGCGCATCCACCATCGAATCCGCCGACATGATCCGGGCCATCCGCCGCAGCAGTGCCGCACGTCCGAGACCCTGCGCCTGCTCGCGCGGCGCACGCCGAATGCCGCTCACCGCACGATCAGCCGCCCGATGCATCCGCCTCGCACACCACGCCCGCATCCACATCGGCATCCACGCCATCATCGGCCACACCTGCGCAAACACCCGGTGCCGCCGGTACCCGCCGAACATCTCGTCGCCGCCGTCGCCCGTCAGCGCAACGCCCACATGCTGCCGCGCAAGCCGCGCCGCGATCGCCGTGGGAACCTGCGAACTATCTGCAAACGGCTCGTCATAGATCGATGCGAGCGACGGCACCACTGCAAGCGCCTTCGCATCCGTCGCATGCAGAACGTGATGCCGCACGCCGAGCGCGCGCGCCACTGCCTCGGCCGCGGCGCTCTCGTCATGTGTACGCACATCCTCGGCGCCACTGCCGAACCCAACCGTGAACGCATGCACTGGCGCCGCGCTGCACTCTTGCGCATGCTCCTGCGCCAGCGCCAGCACGAGCGAAGAGTCGATGCCGCCAGAAAGCAGCACGCCAAGCGGTACATCAGATTCGAGCTGCGACCGCACCGCCTCGCGCACTGCCGTCGTCGCACGCGACAGCGCATCGGCACGCGCGGCCTCGGTGTGAAGAGGTGCGCGCCGCTCGCTCTCGCCAGACACGATCACGTCGCCCAGTGACCACCACCGCCGAAGCGTGGGCTCCTCTCCCGCACTCACGCGAAGCCAGTGCCCCGGCGCCAGCTTCTGCAGACCGTGATAGATGCAGAGTTCGCCAGGCACGCACTGCCACCGCATGAGCGCAGCCACCGCCGCAGCATTCACGCGCCGCTCGAAGCCGGGCATCGCCTCGATCGCCGCGAGCGACGACGCAAACACCAGCGACGCGCCGCCGACCGCGCCAGCACGCACGGTCTCTCCGCGAGCCCACGCACCGCCCCCCACCCACCCCCAGTACATCGGCTTCTGCCCGAATGGATCGCGCGCCAGGTGCAGCATGCGCTCGTGCGCATCCCACGCCGCAAACGCAAACATGCCCTCGACGCGCGAGAGCGTCGCTTCAACCCCGAACGCATCGATGTGCTCGACAAGCGACTCTGTATCCGCATGGCCCCGCCACGACCGCGCGCCGCCACCGACCACCGCACCCCCATCCACGCGCGCGCGAAGCTCGCGGTGGTTGTAGATCTCGCCGTTGAGCGCAATCACCCACCGGCCGCTCGCCGACCGCATCGGCTGCGCACCGGCGGAACTTCGGTCGATGATCGCCAGCCGCGCGTGCCCAATCCACACGCCCGCGTCCGCATCACCCCACGAGCCAGATCCATCGGGACCGCGCCGCGCCAGCGCATCGAGCGCTCGCTGGCCACCCTCCGCGCCAAGCGTGCGCGGAAGCCCACCTCCAAGCGCGCCGACGATGCCGCACATGCCGCGAAGGCTACCCCTCCTCATGCGGCGATTGCGCTGACTTACGCGTCCCTTTACCTTCGCCCGATGTACAGTCCTACGAGGCACGCGGAGGATGTTGTCGACTTCCTCGGCATCGGCGCACAGAAGTGTGGCACTTCCTGGCTCCACCGCCAGATGTCGCGCCACCCACAGGTCACCTTCCCGAAGGGCAAGGAGTACCACTACTGGGACACGGGCGAGCATCCGGACGCTGACATGTGGGTCTCCTCACTGCAGCCCTCGAGGCGCACCACACCAGACGGTAGGCGTGTGGTCACAGGCGAGATCACCCCCGCATACGCCATCCTGCCAACGGAGCGCATTCGCGCCATCCGAGAACGTTGCCCTGACATCCGGATCTTCATCAGCTTGCGTAATCCGGTAGAACGTGCCTGGTCCGCGGCGTTGATGGCTGTCGTGCGGAGCGAAATGACGCCGATTGAGGCGAGTGACCAGTGGTTCCTCGATCACTTCCGCTCGTTCGCATCGATGGCACGTGGCGACTACGCATCGTGCCTGGAACGGTGGTGGTCTGAGTTTCCACGTGATCAGCTGCTAGTCATCTTCAGCGATGACATTGCCGCTCGTCCGGCAGATGTGCTCCAATCCCTCGCGACGCACCTCGGCATCGACGGGGCTGATTTCGCGAGCCTGCCCGAGTCCACGATCCGCGAGCTGGTCCGGACGAAGATTCGCCCATCAGTCGCAGCTTCCGGTACGCCAGCACTGCGCCCAACACTTGTCGGGCCACTGCTCGAGATGTACGCCGAACCAATCGACCGGCTCCAGAGACTGATCGATCGCGATGTCTCCCACTGGCGCCTCCCCCCAGCGCTGCCGCAATCGCTCTGACCGCAGCCGCCCCCATGCACCAGTGCCGGTCCGGGCGCCACGCACGGCTAACCTGCAGCCATGGTCACTGAGCGCATGAAGGCACTCGTACTGACCTTTGACCGGAACTCGGCAGTCGCGGAGCACATGATGCGCCGCTATGACGCAGCCTGGCCAGCTCACCCCTTCGAGTTCTTGGTCCCCTTCCAGGATCGGCTCCACGTCGCCGATTCGCCCCGGAGGCGGCTCGTGTGTTCGCCGCCGGGCATCCGGGGCACGATTCTCGCGCTCATCGGCGACCTACCCAATGAGGAGTGGGTCTACTGGTGCATCGATGACAAGTACCCGATCGAGCTGCGCACCGGTCGGATCGAGCGCATCGCCGCCGCCATACGTGATGGCGTGCCTGATCAGGTCAGCGGCATCCTTTGCTGCCGTGCGCGGCGGATGCTCGATCCCGGGTTCCTCAGCGGCGAGCGAATGCTGCTCGGCGGCGAGACGCTCCTGAGGCGGGTCGGCTACCAGCAGATCTGGATACACCAGTTTGTGCGCGTGGAGGTGCTTCGGCACCTCTTCCGCGACCTCCCGCGCGACGACATGACGCCGCCGATGCTCGAAGCGCACAAGGACCGTACCCCGCTTCCGGGCGACCACGCGCTTTTCGTCACAGAGGAGAACCTCGCGACGTTCGGCGAGAGCACGCAAAGCGGTTTGCTCACCTCTAACTGTGTCGCGAGCATGAGGGAGATGGGCATCCCGATTCCCCCTTGGCAGCCACAAGTCCCCGCCCCCGAGGTCCTCATCGGGTTCCTCCCCCCGGGCACTCACCGATGATCTCGCACGCCCACCGCTTCATCTTCGTGCACGCCGGGCGCACCGGCGGCAGCACGATCGAGCGGATGGCCGGCATTCCGCTGACCGACGATCCCCGCACGCAGTGGCTTGGTAACACCGACTTCGCCGACAAGCATGCGAGGCTCCAGCACTACTACAGCGCCTACCCCGAGCAGTTCCGCTCGTACTTCAAGTTCACGATTGTCCGCAACCCCTTCGACCGGCTTCACTCGGCATGGCACTGGCGCACTCGGGTGGTGCAGGATCTGTGCGGCATGCCGCTGCGCGAGTTCATCGACACCCGACCTGCGGGCTACTCGTTTGTCGAGCGCTTTGCCGTCGAAGGCATGTCGATCACCGAGTCGGTTGGCCTATTCGACCACATTGCACGCTTCGAGAAGCTCGCGGAGGAGTACAACTTCCTCATCGCAAGGATCGGGCTCCCGCCTGGCCCCGTGCCGCACACCAACCGCACCGCGGCCGGCGACTACCGCGACGCATACGACCAGCAGACCGTCGATCTCGTGCGGCGCAAGTTCGGCCGCGACCTGGAGCTCTTCAGGTACGACTTCGCGGCCTCGTGACCGGTCCGTGAACCCGCGGATCCGTCTCGAAGGCGCGTGCAGCGCACGAGATGTCGGCACCTGCGAATAGTCCGCAAAGGGGTCGTCACAGATCGATGCGAGCGACGGCACAATCGCGAGCACCTTGGTGTCGGTCGCATGCAGCACGTTATGCCGCGCCAAGCATGCTCGGCAGCCCCCCGCCGATCGCGCCAACGATGCCGCACATGCCCTGAAGGCTACCCTTCTGCTGCGCAGCGCCGAGGCGGATCGACTTGCCCGCGCGAACACGAGGTCGCCACTCCCCTCATCCACCCATGACATCGCCGCCCGACAATCCGAAGGATTTTCCGGCCGATCAGCGGGACACCGACTCGATCTCGGCGATCATCGACCTCTTCAAGCGCGACGTCGACCGGACGCTGCTCCAGTCACGGCTGCCGATGAGTGTCGACGAGCGTCTCGTCGACCTGCGGCGTTCGCAATCCCTCGTCCGGGAGTTCGACTCAGCGCGCACGACCCAGCCGCGACCAATGACCGACCTCCCGCACATGCTCCGGCTCCTGGCGCTGCACCGCATCGACTTCATCGTCGTCGACGGCATCGCCGCGATCGCTCACGGGTCAGCGCGGTTCACGTTCGACCTTGACATCGTCTACTCGCGCGATCCCGACAACATCGCACGGCTCGTCGCCGCGCTCGCCCCGCTGTCGCCTCGGCTGCGCGGCGCGCCGGAGGGCCTGCCGTTCAGGCTCGATGCGCGCACCATCGCCAGCGGCCTCAACTTCACGCTGAGCACTGACGCGGGTCCGATCGACCTCCTCGGCGAAGTGACTGGCGGCGGCGGCTACACGCAGCTCGCGCCCCACTCCCAGACCGCCAGCGTGTTCGGCACCACGTGCCGCGTGGTCTCGCTCGACAAGCTCATCATGCTCAAGCGCGCGGCCGGCCGGCCTTCAGACCTGATCGCGATCGCCGAGCTAGAGCTGCTGCGCGACGGGGCGTAGGCGAGTGGGCGGGTAGGGGTCTGGGCATTTTCAAAGTTGAACTTTCAATCCGCACGGAAAGAGGCCTTAGGGATCTCTGGGGCATGCGCGCCCCATAACCGACGCGGCGATCAGCCCACACCCTCCACCGCCGCTATCGTCGCGCGCACTGAACGGGCTCGAGCTTGGCCGATGCGACTAGACGTGACCCCATGATCCCCACCCGGTGGTATCTCCCGTTCTTCCTGCCGTCGACGGCGCTCATGATCGGCATCGCGCTGGCGCTGCTGGTGGCGTGGCTCGCGTCGCGGCGCGCGGCCCGCGCGGGGTACGCACCAGACCGCGCGACCGCCGCTCGCGCCCCCCGCTCCATCGCTGCCCTGCTTCCCGGCGGCGGACCCTGGCTCCTCACCGCACGCATCGCCCGCTGGCTCGCAGGTGCGCTCGCAGCGCTGATGCTGCTCCTCTCGCTTCCGGTCACCGCGATCGCGCTCACGCGTGCGGTCGAGCATCCCTACGAACCTGTCGATCCCGCCTCGCTGCCGCACGCCGATGCCATCGTGGTGCTCTCGGGCTCCATCTGGCACACCACTGCCTCGGACGGCTACATCCATACGCGTATCGGTGCCGCCCATGACCGCTTCGACACCGGCATCGCGGCGTGGCATTCCGGCCGCGCGCCCATCATGGCGTTCGGCAGCGGCCTCGGCCGCACGCCCAACGTCCCCACCGAAGGCCCGTGGAGCCGCGACCGGGCGATCAGGCTCGGCGTGCCGGCTGATGCGATCCTTGTGGGCACCGATGCCTACTACACCTCCGACGAGGCCGCGCACGTCGCGGATCAGCTGCGCAGCCGCGGAGTGAAGACCATCATCCTGTGCACCAGCGCCTTCCACATGCAGCGGTCGATCTGGCACTACGAGCAGGAAGGCTTCGATGTCACGCCGCTGCCCTGCCACTTTCTCACCCGCGGCGCCGCCGAGCGATTCGACTGGCGCCAGCTGATTCCCTCCGCGCGCGCTCTCGAGCAGGCCGACCTCTGCTTCAAGGAATGGCTCGGCCGCGCGGCGCAAGTGGTGCCCTAACCTGGTTTCCCCTGCGCGGCCACGCGGCTGGATCATCCGGCGGCCACGCGGCGCTGCAGGCACCCCACGAGCGCACACCGGGTGTACGCGCGGACGGCTCGCCGTTACCCTACGTGTGCGTTGAGCGCGATAGGCCTGACCTATCTCCCAGCTGACATCGTGGCGTCGCGAACGGATCTCGCCACGGAGCTCGCCAGAGTGCGAGAGCGTGATGCCATTGGCCACGCTGCACATGCGATGGTCGCGACTGTCGCGATCCTCCTACAGCCCATCGCCAACGCGCCCGCGAATGTCGGCTTCGTGCTGCTATGCATCATGGGCGCGCTGCGCGTGCACCGGCTGTGGCGTGCGTGGGCGCTCATGTTCCGCGAGTGGTTCTGGCTCCTGCTGGTGGCATGGGCCGCCTGGACGGGCATCACGCTGCTCTGGAGCGAGGCACCCGAGTACGGCCTGCGCCAGTGGAGCGCATTCCGCGCCATCCTGTGGGTGCCGCTGCTGTGGCCGGTCATGGACCGCTGGCGATGGATGGTCTTCGGCCTGCTCGCCGGCGTCGCGTGCGGCAACGCGCTGCAGCTCTCGCAGTACTGGTGGGGATGGCCGAAGGTCCGCGCGGACAAGGGCATCGGTGGCGGCCTCCACATGTACACCTACATGGGCGCCTGGTGCGCGATCGCGTTCGCGATCTGGATGATGATGGCGGTGTCGCTCCCCTGGAGGCGCGCCACCATCGCAGTGGCGCTCGCCTCGCTTGCCGCGATCGGGCTCGTGATCGCGAGCACGCGCGGCGTGGTGATTGGCGCAGCCTTGGAGGTCCTCGTGGTCGCAGCCGTGCTCGCGATCCGCCAGCGCGACTGGATGCGCCGCGCCGTGGTGCGCGCGAGCGTGGGTACCGCCATCCTCTGCATCGTGTGGATGTTCGTGGGCGAGCGCGTGGAGAGACGGTTTGAGGCGATGATGGTTGAGGTACGGGTCGTGGCCTCGCCCGCGCCGCTCAGCGCCGCCAAGTCCACATCGGCGGCGGACCAGGCCGATGCCGGCGACGCTTCCGCCACCGCGACCCAGAGAGCCAGCATCCCAAGCGCGCCGATCTCCGAGATGGCGCTGCGCGCACGACTTGCCGACTCGCGCTTCCACGTGTGGGACTACTCGCTGCTCCAATGGAGGGAGTCGCCAGTGGTGGGCATCGGATTCGGCTCTGTGCTGCCGCGCGCCAAGCACGCATCCGAGCACGACACAATGCTGACGAGCGAGCAGCGCAAGGGTGTCTCCATTGGCCATCCCCACTCCACATGGATCCAGACGCTGTCCGAGACCGGACTCGTCGGGTTCTCACTCTACGCCTCCTGGGTGCTGGTGATTCTCGCCTGCGCCTGGTCGGCGCTTGCGCCGCAGACCTGTTTCACCGCAGGCCACATCACGCGCCAAGACGGCACGCGCCACGCGCCAGGCGGGACACGCGAGCACCGCGCGCCAATCGAGCGCGCCGACCCGCTCACCGGCCCAGTCCCCTCATGGCTCGACGCCGGCCTGCTCGGAGCCGTGATCGCGTTCCTCGTGGCCGCGCAGTTCGACTGCTACCAGATGAACGCCACCGCATTCGCGATCGGGCTCATTCCCGCCGCGATCCTCTGCCGGCCGCGCGGCGCAGCGCAAGCCACAGCGCCACGGCGCTGAAGCGCGCCCACACCCCCGCATAGACCATCCACATCAGCGGCGCGGCGTGCGTTGGCGCCCAGTACGTGCGGTAGAAGAGCACCATGCCGCGGTGCTTGTGCCACTCGGTGCCGATGGTGCGGCCGCCGGTCGTGCCGCGCAGCGCATGCCACGCGTGCGCCTGAGGCACGAACTTGATCAGGTACCCCGCACCGCGGATGCGCATGCAAAGGTCGAGGTCCTCGCAGTGCATGAAGTAGCGCTCGTCGAACGCGCCCACTTCATCCAGCACCGAGCGCCGCACCATCATGCATGCGCCGGAGACCGCATCCACGTCAATGGGCTGGTCGCCTAGCGGCGCGCGCTGCAGGTGAAAGTCCGGGAAGAGCTGCGGCCACCACTGTCCGAGCGGCCACAGGCCAAATGCGCGCACGAAGCCGCGCCATGGAGTTGGAGTCGACCTGCGCGATCCGCCCTGCTCCGTGCCTTGGGCGTCCACGAGCTTGCCGCCGACCGCCCCCACCCGGTCCGAAGACCTGATCGAGCTGCACAGCGCGTCCACGGTCCCCTCAAGGCACCTCGCATCCGGATTCAGGAAGAGCACCAGGTCGTCTGCGTGGGCGGATCCCGATGATGCGCCCGCACGGGGCCGCTCGCGAGACTGCGGGGCACCTTCGCTGCCGCGATCGATCCACCCGATCGCCCTGAGTCCCTCGTTGCACGCGACGGCGAACCCGCCGTTGCTGGCACGCCGGATCACGGTGAGCGAGGGCCTGCCCGCACACTGCCTCTCGAGCAGCTCCACGCTGCCGTCCGCCGACGCGTTGTCGACCACGACTACGCCGTCAACGGCGTCGATCACCGACGCCACCGCATCTGCCAGCATCCTGCCGGCATTGAAGTTGACGATCACCGCGTGGACCACTGTGCTCAACCCGAGCGTACAGCGCGGATCGCGCACATGCGTAGGATGCGACGCGTGCACGCGCTGCGCGCGACAGCTCGGGAGTGGTGGGACGGCACGCGCGCCGCGGACCTCTGGCTGACGCTTGCCTGGTACGACATTGCGCTGCGCTACCGCGGATCGTTCCTCGGCCCGTGGTGGATCACGCTGAGCATGGGCATCATGATCATGGGTCTCGGGCCGCTGTACTCGACGATCTTCGACATCCCGATGGCCACGTTCTTCCCGTACGTGACGCTGGGCATCATCTTCTGGGGGTTCATCTCCACCACCATCAACGATGGTTGCGCATGCATCACCGGGGCCGGAAACTTCCTCAAGCAGTCGCCCTTCCCGGTGAGCGCGTTCGTGTGGAGGATCATCGCCAAGCACCTCATCTTCACGGCGCACCACTTCGTGATCTTCATCCCGGTGGCGATCTGGGCCGGCATCACGCCCAACTGGCACACGCTGGCGTTCATCCCGGGGCTGGCGGTCGTCACCCTCACGCTCCACTCCCTTGCCATGATCCTTGGCATCCTCTGCGCGCGCTTCCAGGACATCACGCAGGTGGTCACGAGCACCATGACCATGCTGATGTTCCTGACGCCCGTGTTCTGGTACCCGGAGGGCCGCGTCGCGGTCGCGAAGCGGCTCATCTACAACCCGCTCTACTACCTGCTCGAGCTGCTG
>VERO01000077.1 GCA_018882625.1 Phycisphaerales bacterium
CCGGCGCGAGGTAGTTCAGGACCGCCGTGAAGGCGCCTCGCGCATTGGGCGGCGGGCGGATCTCGTCAAGGCCAGGGCCTGCCACAAGGCCGATCTCTGCGCCGAGCGCGACGCACACGATGACGGACAGCACCAGGTAGCCCCGCAGGAGGCTCCACTCGCTGCGGAGGGAGAATGCCGGAAGCAGCCGAAGCGCCTGCTTCTCGAGGCCGAGCGTCGCGAAGGTGGCGGCGAGCGTCGCGAACGCCACGGCGGATCCGTAGCGGCCGTACTCCTCCGGCGCGAGCAGCCGGGCAAGCACGATGCCGATCACGCAGAAGATGCCGTAGTTGGCGAACGACAGCGCCGACACGATGATGCCGATGCCCGAGTCTCCCGTTCGCGGGGGAGAGGTCACTGGCGCGAGAAGGAGATGGTCATGGCCGGGCCCGACTGCGCGAGCGCCTCGTGCGAGGCGGCGAGGTTGGCGACCCACATGTCGGGAGTCTCGAAGTAGCCCTTGCCCTGCAGCGCCTGCGTGGCGTCACCGGCCTTGATCTCGAGCGCCAGCGAGCCGTCCGCGTCCACGCGCCCCGTCACCGTGACTGTCCGCGACGGGAACCCTGCGCTCGGGTCGCTGAACGCATCGCTCACCATCGAGCCGCTGAAGGTTCCATCGCGCTGGACCCGCACCGCACCGGTGCCCGCATCGCCATTGGCCTCCGAGAAGGTCGTGACCCACCGCCCGACATAGCGCTGCAGCATGTCCGGATGGGTCACATCCGCCGGCGACCCGAAGGGCGGCTGCGCCGCAACGCCCGCCTCGTGCATGTCGAAGGTCATGCCGCCACCATGCACCGAGTTGCCGTCGGCGCCCTTCTGCGTGAGGTTGCAGCCCATCGACCCGAATGCCGAGCTGGTGATGACACCCTCGAAGCGGTCGACCTGGCCTGAGCTCCACGTGACGGTGACCAGCGCAACCCCGCCTGTGCACGATCCGCTGAGCAGGCCTGTGCGCGGCGTGCCATGCGAGCGCAGCCATACGGTGTCGGTGAGCGATCCCTGCACATTGCCCTGCGCATCGATGGCCCAGCGCGCGGGCCCGCCGCTGATGCCCCCCTCGGTCATGTACGAGCCCATCCACCGGCCTTCGATGGTCGGCGCAGGCACCCCCTCCTGGGTCGGTGAAAGCGGCTGCCGCGGCGGCGCGTTGCAGCTCGGCGCCGCGAGCGCCAGGGCCACGAGCAACAACATCGGGAGGACACGTGTCATGACCCCCAAGTCTACGGAGCGTGCGCATGACGCCGCTCGCGCCTGCCGCGCGTCATTCGCGCGCGACGGCACCCGAAACACCCCGGCCCCCAGCAGCCATCACGACCCGAACGCGGCGAGAAGCGCCGCGAGGTCGAATCCGTTCACGATGCCGTCGCGGTTGATGTCCGGGCCAGGCAGGCCCGTGCCGTACGCCGCGAGAAGGATCGTCAGGTCGAAGCCGTCCACGGCGCCATCGCCATTGAGGTCCGCGGGATGCCCGCCGGTGCCGGGCTCCGTGTAGGCGAGCACGGGACCGTCTGCCACGTTTCCCGCCGCATCCACCGCGCGCACCGAGTACCGCACCGACGATCCTGCGGGGCGGGCCGGAAGGGTGCCGCGCCAGATCCCGTTGCCGCTCAGCGACATCGGCAGGGCGTTGTCCAGCGCGTCACCCGTGCCGTGGCGCAGCGTGACCGACCGCGCATGGAACCCCATGTGGCTCGTGTAGGCATCGCGGACCGCCACGCGCACCGGGCGGGGCACTCCGGCCTCGGAGCCGGGCACGACCTGCTCCGTGATGGCGATGGTGGGCGGCCGCGTGTCCACGGCTCCCGTGTTCATGTAGATGCGGTTCTGGAACTGGCCGCTCTCGCCCTGCGCAGTCACGAGGTCGTAGCGCCCGTCGCCGTCGAAGTCCCCCACCTTGATGTCCAGCGACGAGTCGGTCGAGGCCGTGATCGCTCCAGTCAGCTGCGCGAACGCGCCTGCGCCGCTGTTGGCGTAGATGCGCTTGGACGATCCCAGCACCGCGATGACGAGGTCGAGGTCGCCGTCGTTGTCGATGTCGACGAACTTGCTGTCGTTGTCGTCCGTGGTGGGATTGGGCGAGATCGACGACGAGATGTCCGTCCACGAGGCCCCCACGCCATCGGTGTTCCGGACAAGGAGCTCCCGGTTGGATGTGCCCGCATTGACGCCGATGAGGTCGAGGTCGCCGTCGCCGTCGATGTCGCCCGCGTCATAGGCGTACGCGGACGCGTCGCTCGGGAAGCTGACGCCACCGGTGAAGCGCCCTGTGCCGTCATTGCGCCAGAGCCGGCTCTGTGCGGGCGCCGTCGCGCGGGTCGCCACGAACATGTCGAGGTCCAGGTCGCCATCCGCATCGAAGAGGAGCACATCCATCTGCTGTGAGATGTTGCCGGCAGGAAGCCGTGACGCGGTCTCGTCCGTGAACACGCCGCTGCCGCTGTTGATCCACAGCCGAGGCTGCCCATTGGTGCCGAAGCGGCTCGAGGTGCCTGAGTTGCACAGCGCGATGTCAAGGTCGCCGTCATGGTCGACGTCACCGAGCGTGGCACGTGCGCTCGACAGGCCGCCTGAGGGGATGCGCACGGCGCTCTGGTCGGCAAAGGTGCCGTTGCCGCTGTTGATCAGCAGCTTCGCCGGGCGGTTGAAGTCCTGCGCGAGCACCAGATCGAGGTCGCCGTCCCCGTCCACGTCACCGAACTCTGCGCTGCGGAAGCAGCCCGTGACGCCGGCCGCGCGCGCATCCGTCTCGTCCGTGAAGACCCCGCTGCCGCTGTTGACGTAGAGGCGCGGCTTCAGCAGCGTGCCCAGCGAGCTGTAGCCGCCCCCATTGGCGAAGCAGATGTCGAGGTCGCCATCGCCATCAATGTCCCCGACGGCGATGTAGTTCGTGTACTCCGCCTGCGTCGGGAAGCGCACCGCAGTCTGGTCCGCAAACTGCTGCGCCAGGGCTGCCTGGGCCGCAGCCAGCATGGCCAGCCATGCCAGCGTCATGGGCCGCACACAGGAGCATCTCGGCGATGTGGCGCGTACGAAGGCGTCGTGCGTCAATCAGCCCACCGTACCACGTGCTGGCGCGCGACCAAGCCCCTAGGCGCAAGACCTTCGCACATGATCAGCGGCGACGGCGCTTGAACGATGGGCGCGCCTGCGCCGGTGCGCCAGCGGCCGCCCCTGCAGGCACAGGCGTGGCTCCAGCCGGCGTGCCCGGAGCTGCGCCCGCTGGAGCCTGTCCCGGCTGCGTGGCCTGCATCGCCCGGGCGACCATCTCGCGCACACCCTGACGCACGCGGCCGATCGCCGCCGCGTCGCCGCCCTGGAGGTATGCCGCGGCGGCCGCGAACTCAGGCTCGAAGCCCTCGAAGGTGATGGTGCGCGAGTTGGCGTCGATGCGCAGCGCCGAAATGCCGTGGTCCGCGAGCACCTGCACCATCGCAAGCACGCGCGGATCCTCGCGGGTCGCGCCGCTGAAGATCATGCCCGCCATGAGCCGAGCCGCAGTCAGCGTGGGCCACTCCTGAAGCAGGCGCTCATCCTGCACCGCCTTCATCGCGGCCTTGAGGTCATCGGAGGGCCGCAGCCGGACCCGGATCGCCTCGCCATCGAGAAGGAACTGCCTGCGAGTGAACACCGACACCGCCTGCAGGTTGCCGCGTCCGCAGCTGATCCCGCCCGGCGAGTATGGGTCGGTGGTGTCGCGCCCGCGCTCCTCCGGCGTCAGCGACCTCTGCACCTGCGCACGCTGCTGCTCGAGGTCGATCGTGAGCTCGCGGATCCCCATCTGCCACAGCATCCACAGCACCGACTGCGCCACAGGATGCGTCATCGGCTGGCTCGACTGGAGCCCCTGCGCGATGATGCCGAACAGCAGTGGCGCAAGCTCCGCGCCCTGGTCAAGCTGCGGGATGAGCTGCGAGCTCAGGTGCATGAAGGGGCCGCGCTCCTGCGGCACCAGCTCGATCGACTGGCCGTTGACCTGGATGGACGTGGACATGGGGAGGCGATCCTATCGCTCGTGCGGACGCGCGATGACGGGTGATCCGGGCGCCCACTTCCGCCGCGCACGGCCCACCGGGCAGCTCACCCGCCCGCTGCGGCGGGCGGCGTGTCAGCCGCGCGGAACGCCGCGGACAGCTGCGAGAACGTATGGCGGCCGACCAGCGTGGTGGCGACCCGCCCCTCGCGGTCGATCACGAAGATCGTCGGGATGCTCCGCACGGTCCGGAACTGGTACGGCATCTGGGGCAGCGGACCTGAGACGCACGGATACGGGATGTCGCGTCCCTGCATGAACGACGTGACCGTCGCCGCCGGCTCCTTGCTCACGCCGATCACCACGACATCGTCGGGGAACGCGCGCGCCAGGCGCGCCAGCTCCGGGATCGTCGCCACGCACGGCCCGCACCAGGTCGCCCAGAAGTCCACGAAGACCACCTTGCCCCTGAGCTCCGCCGATGACCATTCGCGCCCGTCGGTGGATGTGAACCGGTACTCGATCGGCTGCGTCCGCTGATCCTGGGCACGTGACGCGCGGCCCGGTGCCGCGGCGACCTGCGGCGATGCCACGGTCTGGTCCTTCTGCATCGGCGCGCGCACCGTCGAGGCTTCGGGCGGCACGCTCATCATCACGACCAGGAGGATGCCGAGCACCGCAACCCCGCCGAGCGGGAGCATGATCCCTGACCATCGCTTGGGAACGCCGTGCGCCATGGGCACCGTTCTACCACGCGGATCGATCCTTACGATCCCCGCCATGACCGGACGAGAGCCCGCACCCGCCAACCCGCGCCGCTGGTGGACGCTGGTCGCGATGACCGGGTCGCTCTCGATGATCATGCTGGACTCGACTGTGGTTGGCGTGGCGCTGCCCACAATCCAGTCCGATGTCGGCCTGGGCGCAGAGGGTCGCGGATGGGTCATCAACGGCTACCTGCTGGCGCTGGCGTCGTGTCTGGCGCTCGGGGGCCGCATCGGTGACGTCATCGGCCGGCCAAGCGCATTCCGTCTTGGCATGGTTGGCTTCATGCTCGCCTCGATCGGATGCGGCGTGGCGCAGGAGCCGTGGCAGCTCGTCGCGGGCCGAGTTGCGCAGGGCATCTTCGCGGCGATCATGCAGCCGGCCAGCGCCGCAATCGTCACCGACAGCTTCGCGCCCGGCGAGCGCGGCAAGGCGATGGCCGCCTATGCCGGCATCTCGCTCCTGTTCCTGGCCGCAGGTCCGGTGATCGGAGGCGCGATCATCGAGGTGGCGTCATGGCGATGGGTCTTCTGGCTCAACTTGCCCGTCGCCGCGGTCTCGCTCGTGCTGTCGTCGAAGGTCGGGCTGCCGTCGGTGCCGCGCGCACGCCGGCCTGTGGACGCGCTCTCGGTGGCGCTCATCCTGTGCGGCATGCCGCTGCTGGTGGGCGGCCTCCAGTCGGTGGCCTCGCGCGGATGGGATGCGCTTGCGCCGTGGGCACTCGCAGGCGCAGGTGCGGTGCTGATGCTGGTGTTCGCGCACAGGCAGTGGAGGCTCTCCGCGCAGGGCCGCGCGCTCATCGACCTCCCCATGCTGCGCGACCGCGGGCTCCTGGGCGACTGCCTGACGCTCTTCTTCATCCAGTTCGCGACGATTGGGCAGACGATCTTCCTGTCGATCTACTTCCAGGATGCGCTCGGATTCGATCCGCTGCGGGCCGGGACTGCGACGCTTCCGCTGCTCATTCCGGTGCTGGTGGTGATCCACGTTGCCGGCCGCATGTACGACCGCGTCGGCGTACGCAAGCCGGTGCTGATCGGACTCTCGCTCGCGGTCGCCGGCGTCGCCGTCGAGGTTGCCGGCATCGCGATGGGCACCTACGCGGTGATCGCCGCCGGGATGGCGCTGCTCGGCACCGGCCTCGGATTCGCGATGACACCCACGAACACCGATGCGCTCAGCCGCGTCGATCCCGCGCGCCGCGGCGAGGCCAGCGGCATCCTCAACTCCTTCCGGCAGGTCGGGAGCTCGCTCGGCCTCGCGTTCATGGTGGTCATCGTGGGCATCCTGACGCAGGCCTCGTTCTCGTCCCTCGCGCTCGAGCGCAGCATTGGCGGAGCGCCGGGAAGCCGACCGGAGCTGGTCGCGCGGGCGCTTGGGGGCGACCTCGCCGCCGCCGAGGAGCTCGCGTCACAGGCCCCGGAGGTTGCGCAGGCGACGGCCGATGCCCGGCGCCGCGGCATGGTCACGGGGTTCGCGGCGCAGTGTGCGTCGATGGGGCTTGCGCTTGCCGTGGCCGTGGCGCTGGTGCGCCCGCCCACACGCGGTCACGGCGTGCCGGCGACTCCCACGACCTGATCGGGGGAGACGGCCAGCTGGACCTCCTCGCCCGGACGTGCGGGAACGCGGGGATTCGTCTCGAGCACACGGAGCGCGATGCCGCCGACCGCAACCTCGTGGTGAGCGACCGCGCCGAGGTACGTCGTCGACGTGATCGTCGCACGGATGACGTCTGCGCCAGCCGAAGCCTGCGCTGCGCCGCGCATGAGCGACATCGCCTCGGGCCGGATCGACAGGGTGACCGTGCCGGCGCGCGCGAGCGACTCGGGCACATAGGCGCGCAGGCTTCCGATCGGCGTGCGCACCTGCACCATCGAGTCCGCGCCTGCGGCGCCCTCGATCGCGCCCTCCACCAGGTTCGTCTCGCCAAGGAAGCCCGCGATGAACTTCGAGTTCGGTCGCTCGTACAGCTCGCGCGGCGTGCCGCGCTGGACCACGTCGCCTGAGCGCATGACCACGATCGAGTCCGCAAGCGACAGCGCCTCGTCGCGGTCATGCGTGACGTAGATGGTGGTCATGCGCAGCTCGTCCACGATGCGCCGGATCTCGGCGCGCATGTCGATGCGCAGCTTCGCGTCAAGGTTCGAGAGCGGCTCGTCGAGCAGCAGCACGTCAGGCCTGAAGGCGATCGCACGCGCGAGCGCCACGCGCTGCTGCTGGCCGCCCGACAGCTGGTTGGGGGTGCGCGACGCGTACTCCCGCATGCGCACGAGGCCAAGGCACTCGTCCACGCGGCGTGCGATGTCGGCCTTGGGCATCTTGCGGACCTCGAGGCCGAACGCCACGTTCTGCGCCACGCTCATGTGCGGCCACAGGGCGTAGTTCTGGAAGACGAGGCCGGCATTGCGGCGCTCAGGCGCCATCTGCGTGACGTCCCGGTCGCCGAAGCGGATTGACCCCGCATCAGGCTCGACGAACCCCGCGACCATGCGCAGCATCGTGCTCTTGCCGCAGCCTGAGGGCCCGAGCAGGAACGTCAGCGACCCAGGCGGCACGTCGAGGTCGACGCTGCGCACTGCGGGCACGCCGTCATAGCTCTTGCTCAGGCCTCGAATGGCGATGCCGACCATGGGCGCGAAGCGTAGCGCGCGAGGCCGAGTGTCATCGCGCATCCGGATCGGGATCCGGGTCGCGGTCGATTCGTCCGATGCGGCCGCGCACGCGCTGCAGGCGTCCGCCTGTCGCGCCCTGCAGCGCAGCCTCGAGGCCTGCCCGCATCTCGCGGTCGAGCGCATAGATGGTGGCGGACGACTCGGCGGTCACCGTGAGGGTGCCTCGCTCGAAGGACTCCACGCGCGTGGCGTCGCGCAGCGGTGCCGGAACGAGCGCGTCCCACGCCTCCATGATGCCGCCAAGACGCTTCGCCGACCGGCGCAGCTCGTCTCCGATGGCGCGGAACGCCGCACTCGTGTCGGCGACCTGACGCTCGGTTGGGCGGGATCCGCCCTTGGCGCGCTGCAGCGCGATGAGGCGCCGCAGTGCAGGATCCGCGACCGGATCGCGAGGCTGGGCTCTGGTGCGCCGTGCCATGGAGATCCGCTCATCCGTGGAACTGCAGCGCCGGCGGCAGGGCGCGCGGCCGTCCCTCGCGGTCGAGGCACGCGAGCGTCGTCGCACCAGTCGCGAGCAGCTCGCCATCGCGCAGCAGCCGGTACGTGTGCTCGATCTTGACGTGACCCACATCGACGAGCGACGTCTCGAGGTCCAGCGACTCGTCGTACCTCGCAGGCCGGCGGTAGCTGACCTCGAGCCTGGTGACGGCCAGGAACGCGCCATCGCGCTCGACATCCGCATAGGAGTGGCCGCAGGCGCGCAGCAGCTCCGTGCGCCCGATCTCGAACCAGATGGGGTACGCGCTGTGGTGCGCCACGCCCATCGGGTCGCACTCGCAGTACCTCGGCCTGATCGGCATGCGGTGCGTCATCAGCGGGGGTCGGGACATGGGCGCCAAGGTAGTGCGCACGCTCACTTGCCGATGCAGAACCGGGAGAAGACGAGCCCAAGGACATCGTCCGGCGTGACCTCGCCGGTCACCTCGCCGAGCGCATCGAGCGCCCCGCGGAGCGCATCCGCCACCAGTTCCGGACTCCCGATCACTGAACCTGCCCCGTCCCCGGCGGCGTCCATGCACCGAGAGAGCCACTCGCCGGCCAGGACCATCGCGTGGCGGTGACGGGCCAGCACGCCAATGCGGTGCGATGAGCCAGTGCCGCCACACTCGGATGCGAGCGCCGCCGCGACCGATGCAGCAAGCGCCTCGATGCCCTCGCCCGTCACTGCGCTCGTGCACAGCATCCCTGCGGCCGCGCCGCGCGCACCGCTGCGCACCTCATCGCAACGGGTGGCCACATGGATGACCTTCGATGCGCGGGAGCGCCACTCGCCTGCGCGCCAGTGGCCATCAGCGGCACCGGCGATGCGCACATGCGCGTCCCCGGGAGAGGCAGCAACGAGCGAGGCCAGCGGCTCGCAGAGCAGGATGACGTCAGCGCGGTCCGCCGCGCGGCCCTGCTCCTGCATCAGCGCATCGATCGCGCTGCGCGGGTCCTCGATGCCCGGCGTGTCGACGAGCATCGCGCGCACGCCAGGCTCTGGCGCGCCCGCGGGCGCGGACCGGAACTCGATCTCCTCCGCGATCGCGTCACGCGTGGTGCCCGCCGACGGGCTCGCCACGGCGCGCGTCCTCCCAAGCAGGGCGTTGAAGAGGCTTGACTTGCCGGCATTCGGCGCGCCGCGCAGCGCCACCACCGGCATCTGCGGCGTCGACTCGAGCGGCACAGACCCGGCGACCCAGCGCGCCAGTTCCTCCTCGACTGCGGCGACCCTGCGTCGCAGCTCCTCGCGCGCAATCGCGACCACATCCTCGGAGTCGGTGAAGTCGATGCCAGCCTCGACACGCGCGGGCACCTCGGCAAGATCCGCCGATGCGCGCTGGGCAGCCTGCACGAGCGGGTTGT
>VERO01000078.1 GCA_018882625.1 Phycisphaerales bacterium
GTCCTGGTCATCCTGCTGAGCGAGATGGGCAGCCTGGTGCTTGCCGAGCCGATGTTCCGCCGGATCCGGGAGCGCTGGCCTGATGCCGAGGTTCATGCGATGCTCTTCGCGCGCAACCGCCAGATGCTCGACCTGCTGGGCGTCGTGGATCCATCCCGGGTGATCGCGATCCGCGACCGTTCCATCGGGACGCTTGTGCCCGACCTGCTGCGCGCGATCCTGAAGGTCAGGCGCGACGGCATCGACACCGTCATCGACTGCGAGCTCTTCGCGCGGGTGAGCGCGGTGATCAGTGGGCTGTCGTGCGCATCGCGACGTTCCGGGTTCCACCGCGCCACGCAGGAGGGGCTCTACCGGGGCAGCTTCATGTCGGCCCCGGTGCCCTACAACCCGTACCGCCACCTGTCGCACCAGCTGGTGGCGCTCGTCGATTCCATTGACGCCCAGGATGGACCGGTCTCAAAGGGGTCGGTTGCGCCGGGCTCCTTCGATCCGCCCCAGTTCGTGGCCGAGCCCGGCGAGGTCGGTCGCGAGGTCGGCACGCTCGAGCGCGACCATCCGTCGGTGGTCGGACGCAGGCTTGTGCTCGTGTACCCCAGCGGAGGCCTGCTGCCGATCCGCGCGTGGCCGGAGGAGCACTACGTGTCGCTTGTGCGGGGCCTGCTTGGCGACGGCGTGGCGGTGGGCATCATCGGCATGCCGGAGGACCGTGCGCTGGCGGAACGGATCCGTGCGGCGTGCGGCGACGACGAGCGGTGCATCAATCTCGCGGGCTACACGCGTTCGGTGCGCCACCTCTTGTGCCTCTTCCAACGTGCGAGCCTGCTCGTGACCAACGACGGCGGTCCGGGGCAGTTCGCGGCGATGACGCCGGTGCCGACCATCGTCTTCTTCGGTCCTGAGACGCCAACGCTCTACCGCAGCTGGAGTCGGCATGCGTACGCCTACTTCACCGGATTGGCGTGTGCGCCGTGCCTGACGGCGTACAACCACCGCACCTCGCCCTGCAACGGCGACAACCAGTGCCTCAAGCGGGTCCTTCCTGCTGAGGTGCTCGAACGCGCGCGCAGCATGATGACGCCAGAACCGTCTGCGTCGCTCCCGGTGGGCGCATGAGGGTGCGCTGGCCCAGGTTCATCCCGTCGCCTGCGCGCAGGGCGCTCGATTGGGCGTGGACTCAGCGCGTCCGGCTGATGAAGTTCGGCATCGTCGGCGTGACCGGCACGGCGGTCAACCTGGTTGTGCTCTGGGCATCTCTCAAGTGGCTGCTTCAGGACGTGGAGCCGGCATCGCTCCGGCTCAACCTGGGCATCGCCCTCGGCATCCTCTTCGGCCTGACCAACAACTTCATCCTCAACAGCAACTGGACCTGGCGCGACCGCCACGCGGGGCGCCCAGTCCGCACCCACATCCGCTACCTGCAGTACGCGGCCGCGAACTGGGCCGGAATACTGACCACCGTGATCGGCACGAACGTGCTCGCGCGATGGGTCCCCGACCTGGTGGCCAACGCGTCTGCCATCGCGGTCGCCAGCGTCGTCAACTTCACCATCAATGACCTGTGGACGTTCCGCCATGTGCGCACCGAAGGCATCGATCCTGAGCGCGGGCGCCTGCTGCGCGCGCGCGTGTCCGTGGCGCTGGTGGCCGGATCGCTGGTCCTCGCGACCGTCACGTACCTGCACGGGCTCAGTGCCGGCACCGTGCTGCGCAACGGCGACGAGATGGTGTACGCGCAGATCGTGCGCGAGACCGCGGCTACAGGCCAGTGGCTGCCGCTGCAGTCGGGCATGGCGGACATGCGCAACACCAAGCCGCCGCTCCTGTTCTGGCAGGGGATCGTGTCGACGGACTGGGGCGCGTGGTGGTCACTGATTGCACTGCGCATCCCGAGCGTGGCATGGACATTCGGCACGGCTGTGATGGCAGGACTGCTGGCGTGGCGCATCAGGGACCGTGACGTCAAGGCTGGCGTCGCCGCAGCGGTCGCCTACCTCGCCTTCTTCAGCACCTACCGGTACGGACGGCCCTTCCTCACGAACCCCCCGGAGACCTTCTGGTTCTTCGGCGCATTCTTCGCGATGCTGTGGTGGAAGCCTTGGACGTTCCGGTCGCGGCTGGTCGCGCCTCTGGCGATCGGCGCGGTCGTCGGCATGGCGCTGCTGTACAAGTCATTCGCGCAGCTGCTGCCGATCGGGTTTGCCCTCGCCTGGTGGCACCTGCGCGAGTGCGGCTGGCAGTGGCGCACGTTCCTGGTGCGCTCGGTGCCGTGGCTTGCCGTCGTCTCGGCTGTGTCGCTTGGAATGTTCTCGCTCTGGTTCGCGCTCGATCCTGACCCTGCCTCGATCTGGCGCGAGTTCGTCGTGGGCGAGAACATCGGAAAGATGGGCGCGCGGCAGGGGAGCTGGATCGGCACCGCGATGTGGGGCAGCTCGAGCGTGTGGTCGCTGGCCCTGGGTTGGTTCCTCAACGCGGGCCTGCTCGCGTTCCCGGTCTTCGGGGTCGCGGTCGAGTGCATCATCCACCGGCGCTCGCTGGTGACCGAGGAGCGCCTGCTGTGGATTCTCGTGATCGCCGTGTTCCTGGTGTTCTGCCTGCCGAGCCAGCGCTCGCCGCGCTACCTGCTGGAGGCGATGCCGGCGGTGGCGGTCATCCTCGCCACGCGCGGGCACCATGTCGGCCGGAATGCCTACGTGCTGACGCTGCTGGCCAGCGCGGCCGTGATCGCGGCGGTCGCGTGGCTCTCCTTCGCGGTGGCGCGCGGGTTCGAGGAGCCGCTTCTCTCATGGAGCCACTGGGTGATCATGGCCGGATGCGGCGCGTTCTGCGTGGCGGCCATCGTGCGTCCCACATGGTCTCGCGCGTGTGCGGCACCAGCTGCGCTTGCGACGATGCTGTGCGTGTCCACATTCCTCGGCATCTTCAAGGCGCCTCACGGGACGTTCGACCTTGCTGCAGTCGAGTCGATCAGGGGGCGCACGGTGTGGGTGCAGGAGAACTTCCGTGCGGTGGCCGAGGAGTACCGGTTTCTGCTGCCGGGCGTGAACGTGCGCGGCTACCCGGCGTCGGCGGGCGGTCCGCCGGCTGCGGAGCTGGGCGCGGGCGACCTCGAGGTGGTGGCGCTTGAGGTGTCGGCGCCGGCCCCCGAGGGTGCGGTCGCCAGCCGCATGGAGATCACGAGCCGGCACTCGGGCGAGCAGCTCGCGGACATGGTCCGCGGCGATGTGGTGAGGCACCTGTTCCGCCGCGAGTGGATCGTGCCGGTCGTGCGCTAGCGCGTGAGCCATGGACGGATGCATGCGGAGACCGCGCTGCTGCGTGGCGCCGCGTGGCGGATGTTTCGCCGCGGAGCGCCTCAGCGGCGGCGCGTCTCGGCGATCTCGTGATCGTGGTCCGCGGGCGGGAGCCTGCGGTGGTGCAGCTGGTGCATCTGCGACAGGTAGGGCGTGATGTGCGGATTGCCGCTGCGCACGAACTCCTCGAACGGCCCGTCGAAGAGCACGCCGCCATCGTGCAGCATGAGCACGCGAGGCTGGAGGCGCTGCAGGAGCTCGGTGTCGTGGGTGACGATGACCGTGGTGCGCACGGCGCCGCCACGTGTGGCCGCCAGCGCGGGCTGCGTGCTGTGGGTGCGCCGGATCAGCTCGTGGATCTGCACGCACATCTCGGGGTCGAGGCCCGCCGTGGGCTCGTCATAGAGGATCAGCACCGGATCGATCACCAGCGCGCGCGCGATCGCCACACGCTTGGCCATGCCGCCGGAGAGCTCCTCGCGGTCGCGGCCGAGCACCAGGTCTGGGTCAAGCCCGACGTCGGTGAGCGCCTTAATGGCCAGTGGCCGGATCCGGTCGTCGTCCATGCCCTGCACCTCGCGCAGCAGCAGGGCCAGGTTGTCCATGACGGTGCCGGTGAGCAGCGCGTTGCGCTGGAACACCACAGCCCAGTGCGCGCGCACCTGGTCAAGCTCGAGCGCCGAGAGCTCGCCCACGTCGCGCAGCGGTGCGGCGCCGTCCGGTCCCGGGTCGACATCGTGGTCGGCTACCAGCACCCGCCCCCGGTCAGGCATGAAGTGCGCGGTGATGTGCTTGAGCAGGACGGTCTTCCCGCATCCGGATCCTCCCACGATGGCGATCATCTCGCCACGCGCGACGGTCACGTCGATGCCCGCGAGCACCACCTTTCCCTTGAAGGACTTGTGCAGTCCCTCAACGACGACCTCGGGCACGTCCAGGCGGCGTTCCATCGCTGTTGAGGCTATCGCGGGCGCGGCATCACGGGTTCGGCACCGGGGTGCGGCATCACGGATGCAACGCGGCTGCGGATAGCCTCATGCGATGCTCGTCAACGACGTGCACTCCGAGCTCAATGCGACGGAGGTGAGCCGGGTCGACAGGCCATCCTCCGCGGGAGACGTGCAGGAGATCGTCCGGCGCGCCGCAGCCGGCCGCCAGTCGCTCTGCGTCTCCGGCGCTCGCCATGCGATGGGCGGCCAGCAGTTCGCGTCGCGCCGTGCGCTCGTCGACATGCGCGGCATGTCCCGGGTGCTGTCGATGGACCATGAGCGTGGCCTCGTCACGGCGGAGTCCGGCATCGCATGGCCGGCGCTCATCGAGGGGTACCTCGCGATGCAGCGCGCCGCCGTCCCCGGTGCCGAGCCCGCATGGGGCATCGCCCAGAAGCAGACGGGCGCCGACGACCTCACGCTCGGGGGAGCGCTCGCGGCGAACGCGCACGGCCGCGGCCTGACCATGCCGCCGATCGTCGCGGATGTGGAGTCGTTCAGGATCGTGAATGCGCAGGGCGAACTGGTCGAGTGCAGCCGCAGCGGGAACTCCGAGCTGTTTGCGCTTGCCATCGGCGGCTACGGGCTCTTCGGAATCATCACGGACGTGACGCTCCGGCTCGTGCCACGCGTGCCGGTGCGAAGGGTGGTCCGGCTGATCGACATCGACGATGCCGTGAATGCCGCGCGCCGGCGTGTCGAGGCAGGCTTCACGTACGGCGACTTCCAGTTCGACATCGATCCCGCATCGCGTGACTTCCTGACCAAGGGCGTCTTCTCCTGCTACGAGCCGGTGCCTGGCGCGAGCCCTCCCGCACACGTGACGGAGCTCTCGCCGCAGGACTGGGAGCGACTGCTGCTGCTGGCGCACACCGACAAGCCTGCGGCCTTCACCCGCTACGCGCAGCACTACCTCTCCACCGACGGACAGATCTACTGGTCAGACACGCACCAGCTCGGCACCTACCTCGATGGCTACCACGAGCGCATCGACGCGGCGCTCGGGTCGCCGTGCCGGTGCAGCGAGATGATCAGCGAGCTGTACGTCCCGCACGACCGCCTCATCGACTTCCTGCACGCGGCGGCGAGGATGCTCGCAGGCCGCGGCGCGGACGTCATCTACGGCACCATCCGGCTGGTGAGGAGGGACTCCGAGACATTCCTGCCCTGGGCGCGCCGGGATCAGGCGTGCGTGATCTTCAACCTGCATGTGCGCCACACCAGCAACGGCATCGCCCATGCTGCGGACAGCTTCCGTGCGCTCATCGACCTCGCGCTTGAGCGCTCAGGCAGCTTCTTCCTCACGTACCACCGGTGGGCAACCCGGGGGCAGCTCCTCGCGGCGTACCCGGAATTGCCGCGATTCCTGGAGCGAAAGCGGGTCCTGGACCCTTCCGGGACCTTCCGGAGCGATTGGCACGGCTGGTTGTGCCATACGGTGCTTGGTGGCGATGGGGAGGGCGCGTAGCCTCCACCACGTACAGCAGCCGATCGTGTCACGTTGCCGGCACCCAAGGAGCACCAGATGTCACTGCTAGCGGTCGGAGTCGTGTGGAGCGCGCTGTTCATGAGTCAGTCGGCGGCGCCGGAGGTGCCCCCAGCGCAGGGCACCGCGTCGCCCGCGGAGGGCTCGGGGGGCGCAGCAGTCGCAGATTCCGCTGCAGCCGGCACCGCTGACGCGAGCGCACCATCAGGCCCGGCGATCGCCGACCGGACCCTTGCCGACCGCAAGGCGCAGTTCCTGCGGTGGTGGCGCGCGAGCGGTGGCGATCCTGCGGCCTTCGAGGCCAAGCGGGTGGAGCTGTTCGGCGAGTTCAAGCCCGAAGACCTCACGCTGGCGCAGGCCATGCGCTACGGCAAGATGATGCCTGCGGCAGCCGGGGAGATCGTGCAGGCGCGGCTCGACGAGGTGCTGGCGAGCGACAGTCCCGAGGCGATCGACATTCTGGTGGTGCTCGCGCAGGATCCCGGCTACTCGCTGCTCGGCCCAGTGCCGCCGGTGCGTGCAGCGGCGATGGAGGCTGGCGCTGACGCGGTCCGCAGGATCTTTGCGCATCCCGCGTTCCCCAACTGGGTTGATGAGCGCGGCACGGTGGCCTTCGTCACGGCCTTCAAGGACGTGCAGCCTGAGGTGCTCGGGCCGTCGGCCGAGGCGGTCGTGGCGTTCGCGGGGCAATTCGCCGCCGCTCCTGTGAAGCGCAACATGGGTCTGGCGAACTACATGTCGATCCTCTCCAAGATGGATGACTTCATCGACCAGCCGACGCGGCAGCAGGTCAACCGCCGCCTCACGGCGATCGCGAAGGAGGGGCTGGCGATCGCGGAGGCTGATGGCGACACCGAGTCGGCCGAGCGGCTCAAGAGATCGATCACCAAGCTTGACACCAGCATCCTCAAGGGCGAGTTCATCGGGTACCCGGCGCCTGAGCTGGAGATCACATGGGCCGCGGACCGGAGCGGGCCGCTGCAGATCAGGAGCCTTGGCGACCTGAAGGGCAAGATTGTGGTGCTCGACTTCTGGGCCACCTGGTGCGGTCCGTGCATCGCGAGCTTCCCCAAGATCCGTGAGCTGCGCGAGCACTACAGCGCGGACGATGTGGTGATCCTCGGGGTCACCAGCGTCCAGGGGCGCCATCATCCCAAGGGGCAGCCGGTCATCGACTGCAAGGACGACCCGGCCAAGGAGATGTCGCTCATGAGCGGCTTCATGGCCGAGTCGGACATCACGTGGCCTGTCGTGTTCACGACCCAGCCTGTCTTCAATCCCGCCTACGACGTGGGCGGGATCCCGCACGTCACGATCATCGACGCCAAGGGCAACGTGCGCCACAATGACCTTCATCCTGGCAGGCCGCTCGAGGAGAAGATGGCGCTGATCGACCCTCTGCTTGTGGAGATGGGCAGGACGCCACCGGCCGCACCGGGGACTGATCCGCCGAAGACTGCCGCTGCCGAGCCGCAGAAGGTGACTGCGCCCGCAGCGCCCTAGGGTGCGCTGAGGGTCACGGTGGTGGATCGCTGCAGCCGCACCGCTTGAGTCACTGCCGGGGCTCGTACGGCGCGAGCAGCCCGACCAGTTCCGCGTGCAGGGTGGGGTGCGCCGCAACTGCGGTGCGCCACCTCATGCCGGGCGCTCCGCTCCACAGGTCTGCCTGCCCCATCCAGTCGGAGTAGGCACCGCCGGCCTCGCGCATGAGAAGCCCGAATGGGCCAGCATCCCACGGCATCATCATGGGCTCCACGACAGCATCGCACCGGCCAGTGACCGCAAGCAGCATCCCGTAGCAGTCGGTCCATCCGCGCAGCCGCAGCGCGCGCGCCGCCAGGGCGTCAAGCGCTGGGGCGCATCGCGCGCGCGCGAAGTACTCCCAGCCCGTGGTCACGACAAGCGCGTCGCGCAGGGGCACGTGCTCGCGCACGCGCGCCCTCGTGGGATCGCGTCCGGGACGCTCCCACCAGGCGCCTTGCCCTTTCACGCCCCACACGCGCTCGCGCAGTGCAGGCATCTCGCACACGCCGGCGATGACCTCAGGCCCGGCGCCGGAGAGTGACTCGATTGCGATGAGCGTGCCGAAGAGCGGGACGCCGCTCGCGAAGCTCACGGTGCCGTCGATCGGATCGATGATCCAGCGGTATCCGGTCGTGCCCGCCTCGCTGCCGAACTCCTCGCCGATCACCGCATCGCCAGGAAACTCCGCTGCGATCGCGTCGCGGATCAGCCGTTCGCAGGCGAGGTCCGCATCGGTCAGCGGGCTCCCGTCGGGCTTGCCGCGCACGGAGAAGGACTGGCGCTCGAATGCGTCGAAGGCCAGCTGCCCGGCGTGTGCAGCAATCTCCCGCATCAGCGCGATGCGTGTCGCGGATGCGCAAGTGGCCTGGGTGTCATCCAAGTTCAAGGCTCGTGACGCCGTATATCCGGTCCCATGGCAGTGCAGGTGGGGTGCCAAGCGTCATCTTCGCACAGCCGAAGACCTGGCGCATGCCATGGCGTTCCACGAGGGACATGGCGTCGGGATTTCGCTCGGGCACGTCCAGATGTACCGGCATGCCCGTGCACGCGTCGAGGATGTGCGAGAGCAGCGACTCCGCGATCGGCGGGCTGTCGGCGAACAGTGGCCCAACGCGCACTCCGGTGCGCGCCTGGCGTGCCACCGCAAGACCCACGACCGATCCCTGGTCCATGGCCGCCACGGAAATGGATCCTGGCTGCGACAGCCAGCAGCGCATGAACGCCTCGCGAGGACCTGGAAAGTGAATGGAGTCGTACCGAAGCGCATCATCGGACAGCGCTGGTCCCACCTGCACGACGTGGGCATCGGGGGACTGCGCTGCCGGCGATGCCGGCGGACGCAAGGCTGGGGCCTCGAACCGCAGCTCGCGGTGCTCCCTGACGAATCCGCCCTTGGCATAGAAGGGCTCCATCGCAAACACTCCGTCCATGCCGATCGGCGCGCCCGCATCGAGCCTGTCACGCAGCATCCGCGTGCGCGCGTGCCATAGCCGGCGGCCAATGCCGCGGCCGCGCAGGTCTCGCCGCACGATGAAGAATCCCATGAACCCGTACTGGCGGCCGTAGCTCACGATCGATCCGCCGGCTGCGAGCTGGCCCTCCATCTCCACTGCCACGAACCCGTCAGGATCTGCGGCCCAGAAGCAGGCTGGATCATGCCGTCCGGGATTCCATCCCTCATCGGCCGCCCAATCCACCAGCACGTCGAACTCGTGCCGTCGCATCGGCCGGAGAAGGCCATCAGTTCCATCCAGTTTCACGCCGCGCGAAGCGTAACCTCCGCCACCATGATCAAGAACCTCATCCCGATTGCCGTTGTCGCTGCCGCCGCGCTCCATCTCGTGGGTTGCGGCGCCAGCACCATGTCCGCGCGCGTGACCGATGCCGTGGACACGATCAACCGGCTCAATGCCTCTGCCGAGAAGCCCACCACGGAGGACATGAAGAACGTCAAGGGCGTCGTCATCATGCACACCGCGCAGGGTGGC
>VERO01000079.1 GCA_018882625.1 Phycisphaerales bacterium
GTTGGGCATGCAGCACAGCTCCTCGTAGGCGTGCATCGCCTCGGAGTCGTGGCCGAGCAGGTCCATGAGGAACGCCATGCGGAAGATGGTGTCCGGTGCGGGGTCGTGCTCCTTCGCCTTGCGGTACTCGGCGATCGCCTCGTGGCGCCGGCCATCGGCCTCGAGCTTGCGGGCGGCCTCAAGGTGGGGGCGCGCGGCGGCAGGGTTGGAGGAGACGGTGGTGGCGGCGGCGGAAGTGGTGGTCGTCATGGGGAATCGCCCATCATAGCGGGGCTGGGAGCCGGTTCCAGCAGCCGTATGGACCGCCAGCGGCCCCGCTCGAAGCGCCATGCGAGGGCCACACCCAGGGCCGCGATGTACGCGCTGGCCCCGATCCACGGCCCGATGGCCCCCCACTGCGGCTGCGAGACCGACAGCCACCATCCCAGGCCCACGATGCAGCCCCACGCGAGCGCGATCGTCACGAGTCCAGGCCACAGCGTGTCCCCCGCCCCACGCAGCGCGCCCGTGTAGATGATGCCGACCGCATCGAACACCTGGAACACCGCAGCGCAGATCATCAGCTGCGCGCCCACCTCGATGATGCGCGTCACGGTCTCGGCGTCGGCGCTCCCCGAGACGGCGAAGATCCGCACCAGGTCCTGCCGCATCAGCAGCATGACGAGCGCCCACACACCCATGTAGAGGACAGTCACGGCAAGTGCCGCGTGCGTGCGCCGCACTGCCGCGTCGGGCTTCCCATGCCCGATCGCACGTCCCACCAGGGTCGTGGTGGCCACGCTGAATCCCATCGCCGGCATGAACGAGAGGTGGATGTAGCGGAGCACTGCCCAGCCTGCCGCGGTCTCGATCGTGCCGAAGCGCCCGACGAGCACGCTCATGAAGATCGCCCAGCAGATGAGCTCGTTGCCGAACTGGATCGCCGCGGGCCATCCCACGCGCAGCAGCTCGCGCATCGAGCGCCAGTGCGGCCGCCACGATCGGCGCGTGCCGTGCAGCCGGTCGATCTCGGGACCGAACATGACGACCAGCGGGATGAGCAGCTCCACGAGCACGCCGCACAGCGTCGCGATCGCCGCGCCGGTGACGCCCAGCGCCGGTGCGCCCGGCACGCCGGGCAATCCAATCGACGGCAGTCCGGCCTCGCCGTAGATGAGCGCGTAGTTGCACACCAGGTTGACGGTGTTGCCGGCAATCGCAGCGACCGCCACGATCTTGGGCCGCGAGATCCCGAAGAGGAAGTTGTGCACCGCCTTGGCGCCAAGGCTCAGGATGCCGCCGGCAAGCAGGATCTGCGCGTAGCGCGTCTCGAGCTCCACGAGCGCAGGCTCATGCCCCATGGCCGCGAATGCGGCCGGCATCACGAAAGACCCGAACGGCAGCAGGAGCGCGATCCACGCGATGACCGAGAGCCACAGCCCCGCCCATGCCCAGCGTCCAGCCTCGTGGCCGCGGCCCGCGCCGACATGCTGCGCCACGAAGGTATTCACCAGCGACAGCACGCCGAAGCAGAACGAGAGCGGCGCGAAGCTCCACACGCCCCCATTGCCCTGCGCGGCCATCTCCAGCGGCCCCACCTGCGCCACCATCACGGCATCCACGAACTGCATGAGCGTGTAGCTCACCATCGTGAGCACGGTGGGCCATGCCAGGGCGACGACCTCCCGGACGTCGCCGACGAACCGGCGCGTCACGGTCAGAGCTCGACGAGCGTCATGTCGCTCGCGACGGCTGGCTTCGCGGGCGCGGCATGATGCGCGGTGGCGAAGCACTCGAGGCCCGGGATGCGGGCCATCTCGGCACGCACCGCGGCGGCGTCGAAGGGTGCGGCCATTCCGCCAGAGAGCGACGCGCGCAGGTCAAGCGCGATCTGGGACTCGGACTTGCAGAAGTCGATGGGTTCGATGGCGCGGTCGAAGCCCTGCAGGCGGCCGGTGGCGTTCTCGAAGGTTCCGGCCTTCTCCACCCATGTCGCCGCCGGAAGCAGCACCTCGGCCGCGGCGGTCATGCGGTTGGGCAGCGTCTCGAGCATGACGACGCGGCGCGTGCCCAGCGCGGCCGCCCACTCTGGGGTGATCCACTCGCTGGGGTAGTTGCCCGTGAGCAGCACGGTGCCGGCACCCCTGGACGTGAGCGCGGCGAGCCCCGCGGAGGAGTCATGCACCGTCGCGCCCGCGGTGCGCCCCGCCGTGGCGCGCGCGAGCGCCTCGAGCACACGGCGCACGCCGCGCGCGTTGGGCGCCTTCTCGGCGCGCACCACAAACCCGTTGGGGAACGTCTTGTCCGCGCCAACCACAGGCACAGGACCGACGATGAGCGCTGCGTTCGCGTCAAGCGACAGCACCTCGCGCGCGAGCAGGTAGGCGTCCTCGCAGGACAGCATCGGGCTCGCCACGAGGGCCAGGCTGCCCGCCGCAGCGCCCTCGCGCAGCACGCGCGCGGCGCGGTCGGTCGCGGTCAGCCATGCCTCCGCGGCATCCTCGCGCGCGAAGCGCTCGGCACCCCGCACGGAGGGCATCGAGAGCCTGTCCTCGCGGTGCACGAAGTCCCAGCCGTGGCGCACCTCGTCAGTGATCCACCACTGGTTGACGTCCATGTTGGTGCGCGGGCGGATGCGGTACACGCGGCCCTCGTTGTGGTCGATGGTGATGTTGTCGCCGCTCGACGTGATGCCGTCGATCGATGGCGTCGACTTGAGGAACCACACGCGCTGCTGGAAGAGGAACTTCTTGTCGAGCAGCGCACCCACCGGGCAGAGGTCCACGACGTTGCCTGCGAGCTCGTTGTCGAGCGCCATGCCCGGGAAGACGTCGATCATCTCGGTGCCGCCGCGGCCCTCGACCATCAGCTCGTTGGTCTGCGTGACCTCGCGCGTGAAGCGCACGCAGCGCGTGCACATGATGCAGCGGTCGGAGTACAGCAGGATGTTCGGCCCCACATCCTTCTTGGGGTTCTTGATCTTCTCCTCCTGGAAGCGCGACTCGCTGCGCCCGTACTCGTAGGAGTAGTCCTGGAGGTGGCACTCGCCTGCCTGGTCGCACACGGCGCAGTCGACCGGGTGGTTGATGAGCAGGTACTCCATCACCGCCTTCTGGTTGGCCACGGCCTTCTCGCTGTCGGTGCGGATCACCATGCCGTCGGCGGCCATCGTGTGGCAGGTCGGCATCAGCTTGGGGATCCACTCGAGGGCGCCCGTCTTGGGGTTGGGCTGTCCGACCTCCGCAAGGCAGATCCGGCAGTTGGCCGGGATCGAGAGCGAGTCGTGGTAGCAGTAGTGCGGGATCTCGAACCCGTTGGCGAGGGCCACCTGGAGGATGGTCTTGCCCTTCTCGAACGAGTAGGCGGTGCCGTTGATCGTCAGCTGCGGCATGGGACGGGAATCCTACCCACGTGGGCGGGTCACGAACTGCAGCAGCAGCTCCCCATCCCGAACTTCGACGTCCGTGATCTCCACGGTGCGCCCATCCCCAAGCCGGAACGTGCGGGGCGAGCCGCGTGCGGCCGCCTCCGTTCCGCCCTGGAGCAGCTCGAGCGCCAGCGACGCGCCGTACGGGATCGGCAGCGCGCCGACCCCGCCGTGGGTCGGTGGGCACGACACTCGGTCAGCGGCGACAGCTGGCTCAACCACCGCGGACCAGATCGTGCCCTCGCGGTCGATCGCCACCTGCACCTGCCCGGGCTTGAACCGCACCTGCGCGAGCCCGGCATCGGGTGGCCACGGGATCGAGGCGTCGAAGTCGCGCCACGCCGGCAGCCGTATCGCCAGCCATGCGTTCACGTCGGCGTCGCGCAGCGAGACCGCCCAGCGCTCGTCGGCGGGCCGGATGCGGTGAATCTCGGCCGTCAGGTTGGACTCGAGCTCTCTGGCGCGGCGATCCGCATCGGGATCGGCAGCCTCAGGCGGCGCCCACCACATCGGCGGCGACGACCCGAGCCACCACAGCGCTCCCGTCGCTACGGCAACCGCAGCGAGCCCCAGCATGACGCGCCTGCCAGGCACGCGCCGTCCCGGCGGGCGCACCGCGACCGTCGTCATGGCCTGAAACGGGTCACGACGACGGTGTCGTTCTGGCCGCCGAACCCGAAGGAGTTCGAGAGGCACACGTCGACCTTCGCGGGGCGCGCCGAGTTGGGCACGTAGTCGAGGTCGAGCTCGGGGTCGGGCGTGCCGTAGTTGATCGTCGGCGGCAGCATGCCGTGCCGGATCGCCAGCACGCAGGTGATGAACTCCACAGCGCCGGCGGCCGCGATCAGGTGACCGAGCATGCTCTTGACCGAGCTCATCGGGATCGACTTCGCGAGGTCGCCGAAGACGCGCTTGACCGCGAGCGTCTCGATCGAGTCGTTCTCCTTCGTGCCCGTGCCGTGCGCCGAGATGTAGTCGATGGGCGCGCGCCCATCGGAGCGGCGCGCGTGAGGGTCGATGCCCGCCATGCGCAGCGCCTGCTCCATCGCGGCGGCCGCGCCGCGGCCCTCAGGCTGGATGTCGGTGATGCGGTAGGCGTCCGCGCTCGAGCCGTAGCCGACGACTTCCGCAATCGGCTCCGCGCCGCGCGCCTGGGCATGCTCGAGCGTCTCGAGGATCAGCATGCCCGAGCCCTCGCCCATCACGAAGCCGTCGCGCGTGAGGTCGAAGGGACGGCTGGCCCTGCTTGGGTCGCCAGAGCTGGTGCTCAGCGCCGTCAGCCGGTTGAATCCGGTGATGCCGAGCATGTGGATCATGGTGTGCGCGCCGCCGGCGATCATCACGTCCGCGTCTCCGCGGCGCAGGATCGAGAACGCCTCGCCGATCGCCTGAGTGCTCGCCGCGCACGCGGTGAGGCAGTTGTAGGCGGGACCGCGCACGCCGAACTCTCGCGCAATGTGCGCCAGCGGCATGTTGGGCTCCTGCTCGATCTCGCGCACGGCATCCATCAGGCGAAGGCCCGCCTCGGCCCACAACTTGCCGTCAATCTGGCCGGTCTCCGCATTCCACCCCTTCAGGTTCGTCGCGACGTAGTTGAGGGTGTCGATCACGCCCTCGCCTGCGCCGAGGTAGATGCCCACACGCCGCGCATCACGCGCAGGCCGCTCGTGCAGCCCTGCCTGCCGCCACGCCTGGCTCGCCGCCCCGAGCGCGAAGCGCGAATTGAGCGCAGCGCCGGTGTGCGCCGACATGTCCTTCACGAAGGACGACACGTCGAAGTCCTTCACCTCCGCGGCAAAGGTCGTCGGGAACGTGCGCGCATCGAAGCGCGTGATCGGCGCCATGCCGGACGCTCCGCGCATCAGCTTGCCCCAGACCGTGTCGAGGTCATGGCCGAGCGGGGTCACCCACCCCATGCCGGTGACGACGATCCGCACGCTCATGAGGTCCTCCTCAGCACGACCGCCGCATTCTGGCCGCCGAGGCCAGTGGAGAGCGCGAGCACCGTCCGAAGCTCTGCGCTGCGCGATGGGCAGGCATCGGCATCGAGACCAAGCTCGCCGCTGCGCGCCGTCGACAGCCGCGCCGGCAGCTTCTGCCGCGCGATGCACTCGGCGGCGACGATGACCGCGAGCGCGCTCGCGCCCGCACCGCATGCGCCCAGCATCGGCGTCAGCGTCACCAGGGGGATCGATGCGAGCCTGTCGCCGAAGGCCTCGCGCATCGCTGCGGCCTCGGCCGCGTCGGTCGGCGCATGGCCCATGCCCAGGGGCACGATCGCATCCACGTCGCGTGCGGCGATTCCGGCATCCGCGAGCGCGGACTCGATCGCCGCCGCGATGTCAGGCCCGGACGCGGAGAGGTCGACGCCCACCGTGTCGACGCACGCACACTGGCTTGCGCCGAATCCCGCCAGTTCGACCGTCGCGTTCGCCCCGCGCGCCGCGGCGCTCTCCATCGCCTCAAGCACCAGGATGGCGCCTGCCTCGCCGAGCACCGTGCCGCACGCGTCGGGTGCGAAGGGCCTCACGCGCGCGGCCGCGTCGGACGCCGACGTGCCCGGCGGCACAGCCGCGAGCCGTCCCGCGAAGTGCTGGCGCAGCATGCCCATCGTGTTGAGCTTGCTCTCCGCGCCGCCGGAGAGGCACGCATCCGCGTCGCCGCGGCCGATCACGCGCATCGACTCGCCGATCGACAGCGCGCCCGATGGCTCGGCGCACGTGATCGTGTTCGACGGCCCCTGGCAGTCGTGGATGATCGTGACGTGGCACGCGAGCATGTTGGGCAGGTACTTGAGCAGCCACAGCGGCGTCAGGTTCTGCATGCCCGCCCTGCCCCACTCGCCGATGTCGAAGTTGCCCTCAGCGTCGCGGCTGGTGTGGAGCGCCGCCGCAAGCTCGGCCGCATCCGCAGGGATCAGGCCCGCGCCGATGTGGCATCCCACGCGTGCCGGTGCGATCGTCGGCGCGGCGCCCTCGGCAGTGCCCTTGGTCACGAGACCCGCGGCAGTGACGGCCGCATGCGCGGCACCCACCGCGAGCTCGATGTCCCGGGCCATCACCTTGGTGGCCTTGCGGTAGCTCTTGGGCACGATCTGGCGCACGTCGAACGCGGGTGCAGGCACGGCCGCCCACGCCGCGCACGGGAACCCTGAGGCATCCATCGTCTCGATCGGCCCGATGCCGGTGCGTCCGGCCTCAAGCGCATCCCACAGCGGGGCCATGCCAAGGCCGAAGGCCGTGAGCGGCCCTGAACCTGTGATCACGACCCTGCGCGACGAACGGGGCATTGGACGGGGGAGGATAGCCGCGACGAACGGAGCCGTCGGGCCACGAGCATCGCCACCTCGAGCGCCTGCTCGGAGTTGAGGCGCGGGTCGATCTGGCTCCGGTACGCGCGCGCCAGCTGCTCGTCGGAGAGGCCGCGCGCGCCGCCCGTGCACTCGGTGACGGGATCCCCGGTCAGCTCAAAGTGCATGCCGCCGAGCACGGTGCCGCACGATGCGTGCACCTCGATCGCCTGCTCGATCTCCGCGACGATGTGCGCGAACTTGCGCGTCTTGATCGCGCGGCCCGCCCACGCGCCCTCGGCGGGCGTGACGATCTCGGTGTTGCCGTGCATGGGGTCGCAGATCCACAGCACCGGCAGGTTCGCCGCGGACACGGCGCGCACGATCTCGGGCAGCGTGGCGGCGATGCGGCGCGCACCCATGCGGTGGATGAGCGCCACCTTGCCGGGCTCGCGGTGCGGATTGAGCGTGCGCACCATGGCCACGGCATCCTCGGGGGACGTGCCGGGACCGACCTTCACGCCCACCGGATTGGCGACGCCGCGCAGGAACTCCACGTGCGCGCTGCCCGGACTCGCGGTGCGCAGGCCGATCCACGGCATGTGCGTCGACAGCAGGTAGTGCCCCTCGCGCCGGGGCACCGTGCGCACCAGGGCCTCCTCGAGGTCGAGCAGCAGGCACTCGTGGCTCGCGTGGAACTCCACGCGCCCGCGACCGCCCGGCAGCATGCCCTCCATCGAGTCGATGTGCCGGAGGCTGTCGCCGATCGAGTCAACCATGCGCCGGTACTCGGCGCCGAGCGGGCTGTGCGACATCCACTCGAGGTCCCACTGCTCCGGATGGTGCAGGTCGGCGAAGCCGGAGTCCGCGAGCGATCTCATGAAGTTGAGCGTGATCGCGGCGCGCTCGTAGCCGGCCATCAGCAGCGCCGGATCTGGCGTGCGCGCATCCGCGTCGAATGCCGGCGAGTTCACGTTGTCGCCGCGGTAGCTCGGGAGCGTGATGCCGCCGCGCGTCTCCGTGTCGCTCGTGCGCGGCTTCGCGTACTGGCCGGCGATGCGGCCCACGCGCACGACCGGCACGCGCAGCTCGTGCACGAGCACGAGGCTCATCTGCAGCAGCAGCTTGAGCTGGCTCGCGACACGCTCACTCGTGCAGTCCGCGAAGCTCTCGGCGCAGTCGCCGCCCTGCAGCACGAACCGCTCGCCCCGCGCCGCCGACGCCAGCTGCGACTTCAGCGACTCCACCTCTCCGCTGGTCACCAGCGGCGGCAGCGCGCGGATCGCGTCGAGCACCGACTCGAGCGCGCCGCGGTCGGGCCACGCCGGCTGCTGCAGCGCGGGCCGCGCGCGCCACGTTGCCGGCGACCAGCTGGCGTCCGTCAGGCTGCTGATGGTGGGAAGGTTGGTCACGGCAGTGTGCGGCAGGACGCCGCGAGGTGGATCGCACGGCTGGATCGCGCGTGGCCAGGATGCGGGCGGCAGGACTTGAACCTGCACGGGTTGCCCCACTGGAACCTAAATCCAGCGCGTCTGCCGATTCCGCCACGCCCGCGTGGGATGCCGTAGGATCCTACGCGCGATGGGCATGGCAGCGGCCGCGACAAACCAGCTTCTTCCGCTGATCGCCCGGCTCTTCCTGTGCGCCGCGTTCCTGCCGATGGGATGGCAGAAGACCTTCGGCATGACCACCTACTCGGGTCGCGACGCGCAGGTGCTCCGAGCGGCCGGAGTCAGGTCCGACGGGCTCGACTGGAATCTTGCCAAGCCGGGCACCGTGCTGGCTCCGGAGTCGCAGGATGGTGCGCCCTTTGAGGCAAGGTCCCTGTACACCGTGAGCCTGCGCTGCGCGGAGTCGGGCATGCCCTCCCCTGCCGTCCTCGGGTGGGCGGCAGCGCTCACCGAGCTCTGCGGCGCGGTCATGATGGGGTTGGGCTTCTTCGCCAGGCTCGCGGGCTTCGCGCTCGCCATCGTGATGGGCGTCGCCTTCTGGCTCACAGGGCTCAACACGCTCGCGTGGTCCATGCCGATGGAGGACTACCTGCGCACCTGGACCCAGGCGGGACTGTTCTTCATGTCCGCGACAGTGCTGCTGGCGGGTCCCGGCAGGCTCTCGCTCGATGCGGTGCTCGGCGGCCTGCCCAAGTCTGGCCGCTCCGCGTCAGGCGGCAAGAGGCCCAAGCCCAAGCAAGCCGAGGAGTGACGTGCCCGTGAGGACGGCACGTACAGCCGCGATCGCGACCCTCTCGCTCGGCGGCCTGGTGGCGCTTGCCGCCTGGTCTGCGCTCATCGTGGATCTGCTCGCGTGGGAGGCGCCCCGGGTGGCCGTGGTTCCTCCGATCGCAGGTGCCGTGCTGCCGCGCGTCGAGATCGTGCGCCCGCCTTCGGGGGCAGTGCCGCCGCCGAAGTCGCCCGCGCGTGCAGCCGAGCATGCGGCTGGCGCGGGCGTCTCGCCGGGAGCCGCGGCTGCCTCAGGCGCGCCTGCCGTCTCCGAGGCTCCCGCAGCCGATCGGAGGCTCCGCGAGCTGATGGATGCACTGCGGGCGCGCCTGGATGCGCAGCGCGAGCT
>VERO01000080.1 GCA_018882625.1 Phycisphaerales bacterium
GCTCATGATGAGCCTGCGTCGTGAGGTCGCGGCCATCGTCGACTCGTGGGCGTTCGAGCGCCCCTGGTACGTGAAGTCGCGATCCGCGAACTCGAACCAGTGGATCGACCCGAGCGCCGCGCTCATGAAGGCCTGCATGTTCATCGGCGATCCGGAGCTCATGCCTGCCTACCAGCTCGGCGCAGAGAACGTGGCGCGCTCTCTGTCCCTCTCGGCGGACGATGGCGCATTCCTTGAAGGCGTGACCTACGCCCAGATGTCGCTTGCGCCGCTCTTCGACACGCTGATCTCGGCGCGCGCGTCCGGTGACACGCGGTTCACCTCCTTCCAGTTCGTCGACCGCTCGTGGAGCTGGTTCGTGCGGATGGTGATGCCCGGGGGCATGCTCGTGAACTGCGCAGACAGCCGCATGTCGTCGCTGCCGTTCTGGGCGCTTCGCGCGCCTCTCGAGAGCATGGAGCTTGCCGCAGTGGCATCACGCGATCCTGCCGCGCTCGCTGCAGTGCGGAACATGTTCCCCGAGTCGAGCCAGACAGTGACCGGGCTTCGGTTCGCGGTGGCGCTGGCTGACGCCGGCACCGGATCCTCGGCGACTGCCTCGCCCGATCCATGGGCATACTTCCCCTCGCAGCAGCTCGTGACGTGGCGCGAGGCGATGCGCGGGCCGTCGAATCCGATGCCTGAGATGGCCGTCTGGGTCAAGGGCAGCACACTCAGCGAGAAGAGCCACGGCCACCGTGACCAGGGACAGGTGACCGTCCAGTTCGGCGGCCGCATGGTCCTGATGGACTGCGGCACTTCGGACTACAGCAGCCCTGACTACGTGACCAAGTATGCCAGCGCCGCCGGTCACGGCATCATGCAGGTCGGGGAGGTCTTCCCGCACCAGCAGGCCGTGAATGTGCCCGCCGAGGTGGTCGCCCTAGGACCGACCGGCGGCCAGGTCCGAGTGAACTCGTCCGCCGCATACGCCGCGGGCACGCAGTGCATGCGCGACGTGTCGTGGAGCTCGCAGGGCCAGGTGTCGATCGCCGACTCTGTCGTGCTGCCTTCGATGGTCCCGGCAGGGACGGAGATCTACCGCTTCCACACCGGCAGCGTCGACTCGCTGGCCATCAGCGGATCCGGCACGTCATGGACGGTGACCTGGGCAGGAACCCAGATGTCCATCCAGGCGAACCGCCCCATCGTGGTCGACCAGATGCAGTGGCCCGATGCGGTGCGCGCGCCATTCGTGCATCAGGCCCTGATCATCCGCGCTGCGGATGCGACCGACCGCCTGAACCTGACGACGACGATCACTATCGACCGCAGCGTCACGCAGTGACCCGCCCAGAGGCCGCGAGGCGATGGAGCCTCAGGCTCGACGCGCGAGCGCCGCAGGTTGCTCCGAGCGAGAGCGCTGCAGCGGGTTCTGCGTGAGGCCGGTCAGCCAGTCCATGCGGCGAGCAGCACAGTCAGATCGAGCCCATTGACGGTGCTGTCACCGTTGAGGTCAGCGGGGCCGCCTGCCGAGCCCCACGCCGCGAGCAGCGCGGTGAGATCCAGGCCGTTCACGGACCCATCACCGTTGATGTCTCCGGTGGGACCAGCCGGCGGGTCCCCGAGGGAACCATCGGTGCCCACTCGGGCGCCCACGATGTCGGAGCTTCCCGTCCCGCCGTCCTGCCAGACCCAGACGAGCCCGCCGCACGCGGCCACGCCCTGTGCACGCGACTTCGACGACGCGCTGCTCACCGTGACGGTGCCCGCCGTCCACAGGTCGGTGCCCTTGCCGTCGACTGCACGCGCCAGCAGCGTGTCGGAGCCGAACGCAGACGAGTTCACCCATCCGAACGCGACACCGAATCCGGGCCGGAACGCCGCGGTGGGCTGCGTGATGCTGTAGGCAGTGGCGTCAGGTGACAGCGCAAGTCCGGCGTCGCCCCACAGCCGCTGGCCCCCTGACACCGAGAACGCCTGCGCGCGGCAGCCATAGATGCTGGTGTTGGGCACCTGCTGGTACCAGTTCACGAACACGATGCCGCTGGGATCGACGGCCACTGCGGGGTTGGTGCGGTTGTAGCCCGTCGTCGTGCTGGTCACCGCGAGGCCATTGGTGCCGAATGCCGCGAGCGGGTTGCCGCTGGTGTCGAGCACCTGCACCCACGACTGCAGCGGGCTGTTGGTGTAGAAGCCGAACACGTAGCCGACCCCCGGCATGGCGCTGAAGGTGGGGTAGTTGCCGGTCTGGAGCGATCCAGAGGCGAAGACGTTCTTGGGGCCCCACGCGATCGTGCCGTCCGAGCCGACGCGCCACGCGCGCAGGAGCTTCGGGCTTGTGAATCCCGTCTGCCTCACCGTCGAGACCACCACGCCCGCGCCATCCAACGCCGGCACCATGTCGGACATCTGCTGCTGCACGCTGGTCTCGCTGAGCGTCACCGGCGTGGCCCACACTGCGGTTCCGTCGGAATAGCTGACCTTCTGCACGCGTGTCGAGGTGCCCTGAAGCCATCCCACGTAGAGGTCGCCTGCCGAGTCGAACACGACCTTGCCGTTGGCGATGAAGTCGGTGGTGGTTGTCAGGGTGGTGCTCCAGAGCAGCGCGCCCGATCCCGAGACTCTGGACACTGCCATGTTCGCGCCGGTCGTCGGCTGGTACGCCACGACGATGCCGCCATCGGGTGCTGCGGCTGATCCGTAGTCGGTGGTGCTCGAGACGCTGCGGTCCGCGACGAGCACTCCGCTCGCACCCCACATCGGCGCGCCCCGGTCATCGAAGCGGTTGACGCGCACGTCATAGCCACCGGTCGCGTTGTCGAAGCAGCTCATCACAATGCCGCCGCTCGCGAGTGGGTGAGTCTTGGGCTGCACCTGGTCATTCGCGCCGCCGAACAGCAGCGTCGGAGCGGAGGAGGTGGCGGTCCACGCCGTGAGCGCGGCGCAGGACGCCAGTGCGAGTGCCATGCGGGATGCTGTCGGCGAGCTGATGAGGTTCATGGTCTGCAGGTGTCTCCGTAATCCGGCAGTGTGCCGCCATCTGGACGGGCATGAAGCGCAATCCGCGACAATCGCGCAATCTTCCGGGGAATCCTGGCGCCAAGGGCCACCGAGGCGGCCCTGGAGTGGGTCCGGCACGGTCCGAGCGCAGGCAGGCCGCGCCTCAGGAGGCGTCGAACAGCCCGGGCTCGTCGATGCGCTCCCGCACCGGACCCGGATACGCGCCATAGTCGGCGTTCGGCTCGCGTTCGATCCAGTCGAGGAACGCGTGCACGCAACCGGGATCGGCACGCTCGCGCCAGGCCTCCCCGAAGGTCTCCCTGAGGCCAAGCCAGATGTGCGCGAAGGCATTGCGCTCAGGCAGCGGCGGGTGCGGCTTCAGCAGGTGCTGGATGCGCGGGCCGATCTCTGCGACACGTGCCCTGATCACGGCGAGCTCGCCGGGCGTCATGCGTGAAGGGTACGGGTGTGCAGTGCATGCTCCTATCCTCTCCGACATGGTCTTCGCGCTCCCGGTTGCGCTCGTGCTCGCGCAGGCTGCGCCTGAGGTGACGCTCCGCGACGAGTTCCGCATGGACCTGTTCGCGAGAGAGCCGCTCGTCGCGGATCCGGTCGCCATCTGGGTCGATGACGCGGGGCGCGTGTGGGTCGCCGAGAGCGAGCGACAGGAGCGCGGCGTCGAGGACAACCGATCGAGCAAGTTCTGGCTGATGGACGACCTGCAGGCGCAGTCCGTCGAGGATCGCCTCGAGTACTACCGAAAGTGGGCCGATCGCCGTGAGGGCGGCATGGACTACTACGAGGCCTTCAGCGACCGTGTGCGCCGCATCGAGGACCGCGACCGCGATGGCCGCGGCGACGTGACGGTGCAGTTCAGCCGCGACTTCAACGGAGCGCTCGATGGCACCGGTGCGGGCGTGCTGGTCGATGGCGACGACGTCTGGTTCACCTGCATTCCGGCGCTGTGGCGACTGCGCGACACCGATGGCGATGGCGTGGCGAACCTGCACGATGCGGTGCATGCGGGCTTCGGCATCCGCACCGCGCTACGTGGCCACGACATGCACGGGCTGGTGATCGGACCTGATGGCAGGCTCTACTGGTCGATCGGCGACCGTGGGTACCGCATCACGCTCCCCGATGGCCGCGTGCTCTCGGACACCGCCACGGGCGCCGTGTTCCGCTGCAGGCCCGATGGCAGCGACTTCGAGGTGTTCTGCCGAGGGCTGCGCAATCCGCAGGAGCTCGCATTCAACGAGTGGGGCGACCTCTTCACGGGCGACAACAACTCCGATGGCGGAGACAAGGCGCGGTTCCTGTACCTGATGCCCCAGGGCGAGACGGGCTGGGACATGCACTTCCAGACGCTCGAGGGCCGCAACCAGCGCGGCCCCTGGAGCCAGGAGGGCATCTGGCACCTCCGCACCGATGACCGGCTGCGGCCCGCGTGGACACTGCCGCCTCTTGCGCATGTCAGCAGCGGTCCTTCGGGGCTCGCGTTCGTGCCAGGCACCGGCGTGCCTGAGGACCTCCGCGGCGCCTTCCTGCTGTGCGACTTCCTCGGCAGCGCACCTGAGAGCGGCGTGCTTGCGATCCGCGCTGAGCGTGAGGGTGCGGGCTACTCCGTCCGTTCGGTGGAGCCGCTTGTGATGGGACTGCTCGCCACTGACGTGGCGTTCGGTCCCGATGACCGCATCTACATCTCTGAGTGGGGCGAGGGCTGGTACTCGACTGGCAAGGGCCGGCTGCAGGTGCTGTCCGACGATGCGGCACGCGCTGGCGAGGCAGCGCAGCAGGCTCAGGCGGTGCTGGCGGCCGGTGATGCGGCGCTCAGGACGCAGACCGTCGATGCGCTCTCGATGCTGCTGGCGAGCCCGGACCTGCGCGTGCGCCAGAAGGCGCAGTTCGCGCTGGTGGCCCGGGGCGATGCGGCGACTTCGGCGCTGCACGCCGTGGCGCGCGGCGACCGAGCCGAGGCATGCGGCAGCGACGCTGATGGGCTCCGTGCGGCCCTGCTCCAGCGCATCCACGCGATCTGGGCGCTGGGCATGCAGGCGCAGGGCATCCGCGGACCGGCGGTTTCGGCGGATGCGTCAATCGCTCCGCTGCTCCAGCTCCTGGATGATCCGGATCCGGAGATCCGCACGCAGGTGTGCCGGGTGATCGGGGATGCGCGTCATGCTGCGGCCGCAGAGGCCATTACGGGACTAGTACTCGACGAGGACCTGCGCGTGCGCGCATCTGCGGCACTGGCGCTCGCACGCCTTGGCGCCGCAGCGCGCGATGCGGTGCCCAACGTCACCGCGATGCTGTGGGAGAACGCCGATGCGGATCCCTTCCTCCGCCACGCCGGAGTCACGGCGCTGGCGAGCATCGCCGAACCCGCGCAACTTGCGGCGCTCGCATCGGATCCCTTCCCTGCAGTCCGTCTGGGCGCACTGCTCGCGCTACGGCAGCAGGCGGACCGGGCTGTGTCCAGGTTCCTCTACGACCCCGACCCGCGCATCGTGGCCGAGGCTGCGCGTGCGGTGTGGGACATGCCGATGCGCGACGAGTGGCCTGCGCTGGCGGCGCTTGCCGCGCGGTGGGTTGCCCAAGACGGCGCGCAGCGGCCAGCGCAGGGCGACGACTCCGAGGCCGCCGCGCAGCGCATCACGCCACTCACATGGACGCGTGAGGTTTGGCGCGAGACGGTCCCTGAGGCTGCGGGCCCGGATGGGCTGCTCAACGAGGCTGCCTTCTCGAGAGCTCCAGCCGAGTCCGGCACCGTCGATGAGGCCGTGGGCATCGGGGGTTCGGCGACGAGGTACCTGCAGCGGCTGTCGGCGACATTCACCCCACCTGAGGGCGGCGCGTACGAGTTCATGATCGCCTGCGATGACGATGGCGTGCTGCTGATAGGCGAGGCCGGCCGCGGCAGCATGCGCGAGATCGCGCGCGTCAGCGGGTACGTCAATCCAGGGTCGTGGGATTCGCAGGCGTCACAGCGTTCTGGGCCGATCGAGCTCGTGGCCGGGCAGGCGTACGTGATTGAGGCGCGCCATGCGCAGGGTGGCGGAGGGCACCACCTGGCGATCGGGTGGACCCGCCCGGATGGACGCGCAGAACGCCCCATCGGTGCTGTGCCGCCCGACGTGAACCTCGCCGCCACGCTGCGGCGCGTCATCGCGGCAAACGCCGCGCTCGGGGGCCCCGACCACGCTGATGCGATCGCGCAGCTTGCGACAAGCCCGCTGGTGCCGAAGGAGCTGCAGGTTGAGGCGCTCGCGACACTGGCGGAGTTCGCCGAGCCGATGCCGCGCGACCGGGTGCTTGGTCACGTGAGGAGCCGCATGATGCGGGCTGCGGCTGAGCGTGACGCCGCTGCGCTCGACCGCACGCTCGCGCTGCGGCTCCCTTCGGCGACTCGGTCGCGGCACGAGGAGGTGCGCCAGGCTGCGCTCGAGCTCGCCACGCTGCGCGGCATCTCGCTTGATCCTGCTGCTAGCGCCGCGGTCGCCGCTGATGCGTCGCGCCCGACGCGCGAGCGCGTGGCCGCGCTGGCGCAGCTCGCCGGCATCGACACGAGCGGCACCGGGTCGTCGCAGCTCATTGAGCTTCGCGCTGCATCTATCGACAACGCACTGGCATCCTCCGACGACGCGCTGCGCACCGCGGCACGAAGGCTCCTGGTCGTGCACAACCCGGCGCGTGCGGCGCGCGAACTCACGCATGCCGTCCACGAGGGCACGCTGCGCGAGCAGCAGGCCGCGGCCCTCATGCTGGCGACACTGGCGCGTGCAACTGGACCGGGTGCCGATGCGGCGCTCGCGACGCTGTCAGCGCTTGTCGACTCGCTTGGCTCTGGCGTGCCTCCGGCGCTCCGGCTCGATGTGCGCGAGGCCGCCGATCAGGTGGAGGCTCTCGCCGCAAAGTCGGCGCTGGCGTGCCCGCTTCCTGATGCCGCACCACTGACGGCCCCTCCGGCCGCGGCAACTGGCAGCCCGACAGCGCTGACCGCACAGTGGGCCTCGCTTGCCCTCGAGGGTGGAGATCCCGAGGCTGGCCGCACTGTGCTGCAGTTCAGCTCCACCGGATCGTGCCTGCGGTGCCATGCGCTCGAGGGCACGGGAGGTCATGCCGGACCCGCGCTCGACGGGATTGCGCGCCGCCTCGATCCGGTGCGCCTGCTCCAGGCGCTCGTCGATCCGCAGGCCGAGGTCGCTGAGGGCTACGGCACCTCAAGCGCGATGCCCGCGATGGGCGCGCTCCTCACTCCACGCGAGCTCCGAGACCTTGTCGCGTACCTTCGCACGCTCAACACCCCCGCCCCACAGGGACACTGACATGAAGATCCGCACGCACCGTACGGCCCTCCGCTTCAGCTCATTGGCAGCGCTGGCCGCATGCGCCATCAGCCTTGCCTCGTGCAACAACGCACCGTGGGCCACCACCAGGCCTGCCGCGCAGGGCTCGACAGCCTCGAACCCGATCTCCGCCGACGGGAGCCCCGCGCGGTCCCCCCGCGCGCGCCAGGCGGGTGCGGCACCGGCCGTCAGCCGCACGGGTCCATTCCCTGTGCCGTGGCAGGGACTCTGGCGCGGCGAGGGCACGGATCACATGACCGACGGGAGCCTCCTCCCGTTCTCGATGGAGCTCACCATCTCTGCGGACACCAACCCCGACCCGGAGGATCCGAACCGCTGGATCTGGTCGATGCGCACCGATGCGGACCTCGCCACCGCAGGACCCGACGGTGCGCTGCGCAGCACCGATGCGAGCGCCGGCACGTGGACGCTCACGGCGGATGGATCTGCGGCCGAGGCATGGTTCGCCGGAGGCACGCTGTCCGTGCACAGCTCGCGCGGCGACCTCAGCGAGCTCGCGATCTACCGGCTTGGCCGCGAGGGCGACCGCGAGTACATCGACATCGAGCGCACGATCGAGACTCCGCGCGCAGTGGCCGGGGCCGCTCCGCTGGGGACATCGGGGCTGCATCCGGGCGCAGTGCTGCGCGCCAGGCTCTGGCGCGTCGAGATCACCTCCGACGAGGCTGCCCAGCCGCAGTGACGGCAGCCGCCTGGGCGCGGCGCGTCAGGCCCACGCTCACGTGCAGCGCGATGAACGTCGCGGCGAGCCCGATCGAGTAGCTCCATGCGACGACCTCCCAGTGCATGCTCGACGCGGCCCACCACATGCCGCCGATCGCCGCGGCGCATCCGGTGCCGCTGATCGCGAGCACCAGCGCGTGGCGCCCCCTGAACTGCAGCCACCACGGGGCGAAGCCGAGCACCGTGTTCACGGCATTTCCGGCTGACAGCACCAGCAGCGTGCGCTCGCCGCGCTCGTAGCCGGCACCGAAGAGCGACAGCAGCTCGCGGCCGAAGAGAGCGACGCCCGCCACGAACGCGAGGCTCATCGCGCCCAGCAGCGCGTTGCGGCCAGTCATGAGCCTGCGCTCGCCATCGGTGTCGCCAGCCTCGATGAGCTGCGAGAGCTTCGGCGCATAGACGCGCGTGGTTGCGGTCTGGATGATCGTCACGAAGCCCGCAAGCTGCATGGAGGCCGTGAAGACGCCGATGCCGGCGCGGTCCTCGTGCGCGAGGCCAAGCACGATCAGCGGCGCCTGCGCGAAGGCGGTCATGATGAGGCTGAAGGAGAGGTAGCTGATGCCGCCGCCAAGCCACAGCCGGGCGCGAACCTTCAACGGCACCCTCGGCACGCCTGCCGGCATGGCACGCCACACGAGCGCCATGAGCAGCACGAGTGCCGCGCACCACCCGATGCCCCACGCATGCACCGCATGCACCGCGTCGCGGTCGTCGAGCCATGCGATCGCGCCGCACGACGCCAGGATCGAGAGCGGGAGCGCGAGGCGGTAGGTCGCCGTGCTCGCCAGCGGCCTGCCGAACGACGTGAGCACCTCGACGCCCATGCAGAAGAGCGTGATCGGGACGAGGTAGATCATCACCGCCGTGAAGGCGCCTCGCGCATTCGGGGGCGGACGGATCTCGTCGAGTCCAGGGCCCGCCACCAGGCCGATCGCGGCACCGAGCGCCACGCACACGATCGCCGACATCACGAGGTAGCCGCGCACGAGACCCCATTCGCCGCGCACCACGAATGCGGGCAGCAGCCGGAGCGCCTGCTTCTCGAGGCCAAGGGTGGCGAACGTCGCCGCAAGCGTCGCGAAGGCGACCGCAGATCCGTACCGGCCGTACTC
>VERO01000373.1 GCA_018882625.1 Phycisphaerales bacterium
GAGCATGGACTGAAGGCTAGCCTGCATGCATGCTGCCGACCACGCTGATATGCATCGCGCTCGCGCAGGGCGCCGCGAGTCCGCAATCCTCAACTGTTCCCCATGCGCACGCCCCTGCTTCCGCGGCCCCGCAGCGGGCGGCCACGCCACTCCCGACCGTCGACGTCGCAGCACCCGTCGATGCACCGGGCCTTCACAATGTGGTGGCATTCGCTCCCGATGTCCTCTCGGGATCAGCCCCCGAGGGCGATTCCGGATTCGACTCCCTCAAGTCATGGGGCGTACGCACGGTCATCTCCGTGGATGGTGCGGTGCCCGACCTCGATCGCGCGAAGGCGCGCGGCATCCGCTACGTGCACCTGCCGATCGGCTATCACGGCTTCGACGAGGCACGCAAGCTCGAGCTTGCACGCGCATTGCGCGACCTGCCCCGGCCGGTCTACATCCACTGCCATCACGGCAAGCACCGGAGCGCCGGCGCTGCGGGCACCATCGCGGTCACGCTCGGCTGGATGACGCCAGAGCAGGCTGTGGCGCGCATGAAGGTTGCAGGTACCGCGCCGAGCTACTCGGGCCTGTACCGCTGCACCGCGGAGGCCGCGAAGGTCGCAGACGCAGCGATCAGCGGCGCGCGTGCCGATTTCCCCGAGGTCTCGCGGCCTGCGGGCCTCGTCAAGGGCATGGTCGACATCGACCTCACGTGGGACAACCTCAAGTCGGTGCAGAAGGCGGGATGGACCGTGCCCTCAGATCATCCGGACCTCGTACCCGCCGCAGAGGCAGGACGGCTCGCCGACACGCTGCGCCTGCTCCACGAGGATGCAACCGTAAAGACGAAGCCCGCCGAGTTCCAGGCCCTCATGGCACGCAACGCCGAGCAGGCACAGTCGCTTGAGGACCTGCTGGCGAAGTTCGCTGCGGGAGCGCGCCCTTCATCCGAAGACGCCGAGCGCCTCAATGCGATCGCGTCGCAGATCACAGCCACGTGCAAGGCCTGCCACGCCGCCTACCGCGACTAGGCGATCGCGCTCTCCCGCTCCGCCCCAACCGTCACGGCGCCGGATCACGCGTCGCGCACACCACTCAGGGACACTCGCCCCACGCTGACAGGATCCCCGTCAGGTCAAGACCGTTCACGACGCCATCGCCGTTGAGGTCCGCACTGCAACTCGCGCCACACACGCCCCATCCGGCCAGCAGTGCCGTGAGGTCGAGGCCATCTACCGCACCGCTCGAGTCAAGGTCCCCGTCGCACGACGGCAGCGGCGGCAGGTTCAGCACGAAGGCGCGGTCGCCGGATTCCGTCCGACCCGCACCTGCCACGGATCGCCCATCCGCCGACATGGCGAGCGGCAGCGACAGGCGCACACCAAAGGGCACATCCACGCCGTTCTCCGTCGCCCAATCCTCCAGCGCCACGTATCCACGCCCCAAGATCCACACGTATCCCTCACCCGAGGTTGGCGGCGGTCCGGCGCGGAAGTAGCACGTCGCCATCGTGCCATCGGCGTTGCATGCCGTCACGTAGCTCGAAAGCCCCGTGGGCGAGTCGCCGAGCGACACGGCCTTGGTGGCGAGCGTCCATACGTAGTTCCTCTGCGCGCCGCCGATCGAGCCGAAGCCGAACACCTTCGTCCCGTCGGCGCTCACCGCCGACGCCTCGCCCATCTTGGCGCCATTTGGCGTGGTGATCAGCGTCTGCGTGTACGAGGTCCCGCTCCAGACCCACACGCATCCCTGCCGTAGGCCGTTGTAGTCGTCGTTCCAGCCCACGAGCACCGTGCCATCGGCATTGATCGCGTTCACGCGAGTGGGCTTGTAGAAGTACGCCGTCGGCAAGGTCCGGATGCCGATGGAGGGCGAGTGGTGCAAGCCGCGGAAGTCGCACCCTGCGGCCGCGATGATGCCGCCACCCACCGTGAGCCCGTCGCCGGAGATGGCCCACCCGGAACTTGATGAGATGTCGCAGTTGAAGCCGAGCGATCCGGTGCTGGTCCACTCAGCCGCGGGAATGGAGTAGACGGATGCCTCGGTCTTGCCGGATTGGCTGAACGTGTTTCCGACGATCCGCGTCCCGTCACTTGAGATGCCGCAGCTTCCGCCGATCCCTTGCG
>VERO01000374.1 GCA_018882625.1 Phycisphaerales bacterium
CTCCCACCGAGGACCGATATGAGCGACACCCTTCCGATCATCCAGAGCTTCCTGAACTACCTGATCGACGAGCGTCATTTCAGCCCCTACACGTCGCGCTGCTACGGGCTCGACCTGCGGCAGTTCGTGGACTTCGCGTCCGAGGAGCTCGGAATCCAGGTGAACATGGACCGCGAGGCGAAGGTCTTCGAGTCCAAGGATGCGTCCGCGAAGGACACCGTGACCGGCCGCATGCTCGCGACGGACGTGGAGCTCGTGCGCGGGTTCCTGGCCCATATGGCGTCGCAGAACTACTCGGCCGCGACGACGGCGCGCAAGATCGCGACGCTGCGCAGCTTCCACAAGTGGGCCGAGAAGCGCGGCCTGGTGTCCTCGAATCCCATGACGCTGATCCGCACTCCCAAGCAGCCGCGCAGGCTGCCCAAGGCGATCACCGTCGACCAGATCAACAAGCTGCTCTCGGCGCCGAGCGACTCGGACATGCTTGGCGCGCGTGACCGCGCGATCCTCGAGGTGCTCTACTCCACAGGCATCCGCGTGAGCGAGGTTGTGGCGATCAACCGGCAGGACATCGAGCTTGATGCGGGCCAGCTCCGCATCCGCGGCAAGGGCCGGCGCGAGCGCGTGGTGCCCGTGGGCTCGCACGCGGCCGCTGCGGTGCGCCGGTACCTGGCCGTCGCGGAGGCCGAGCGTGGCGCGATCGCGCCCGCGGCGCCGCTCTTCATGAACAAGCTCGGCTCGCGCCTGTCGAGCCGATCGGTGCGCCGCAAGGTCGCCAAGTACCTCAAGATGGCCGGCCTCGACCCCGACATCAGCCCGCACACGATCCGCCACTCGTTCGCGACGCACCTGCTCGACAATGGCGCAGACCTGCGTGCCGTGCAGGAGCTGCTCGGGCACCAGTCGCTGTCGTCGACCCAGGTCTACACGCACCTGACCACGGCACGCATGCGCGAGGCGTACGACCGCGCGCATCCGCGCGCCGAGGCGTCCTGATCCGGCGCATGCCCACGCCCGAGGAGGGATCCCGACAGGGACCGTCGGCCACGCTGCACTGCGGCGACTGCATCGACATCGTGCCGGCACAGGGTTGGCGAGGCGTGGATCTCGTCTATGTCGACCCGCCCTTCAACACGGGGCGCATTCTCACGGGTCGTGACGGCCTGCGCTTTGACGACAGGTTTGCGGGCACCGAGGGGTTCGTGGCGTTCCTGAGGCCACGGCTCATGGCATGCATCGATGCGCTCGCGCCCGATGGCGCGATCCTGGTGCATGTGGACTGGCGCACCTCCCACCGGGTGCGCGTGCTGCTCGATGAGCTGCTCGGCGAGCGCGCATTCGTGAACCACATCGTGTGGCACTATGGGCTTGGCGGGTCGGGGCCCCGCTCGTTCGCGCGCAAGCACGACGACATCCTCTTCTACGCGAAGGGACGCGACTACCACTTCACGCCGCCGATGGTGCCCGCGCGCAGCGCGCGGCTCGCCGGCCGCATGAAGAAGGCGACCGATGTGCTCGACATCCCCGCCATCAACAACATGGCACTCGAGCGCACGGGATGGCCGACGCAGAAGCCGCTGGCGCTGCTGTCGACGCTCGTGGAGGCGTGCTGCCCGCCGGGCGGCACTGTCATGGACCCGATGTGCGGCAGCGGCACCACGCTGGTCGCCGCCGTGCGCTCCGGGCGCAGTGCGTACGGGATCGACGTGGACCAGAAGGCGCTGCGCATCGCCGCGTGGAGGCTTTCGCGCGAGGGCGTCGGTGCCGCGCAGGAATCGGCGGCCCCGCCGGCAATGCCGGGTGCGGCCCGCATCTCGCGGACGGCCCGGAAGCCGGCACATGCGGTCGCTGCGCGTCAGACAGCCCAGCTGCAGAGCGGGTCGAGGCGCGCGAGCGCGGCGTCGAGAGTGGCCTGATCGGGCGCTACCAGCGTGACATGCCCGAGCTTGCGACCCGCGCGCGCGTGCTTGCCGTAGAGGTGCACGTGCGCGTCGGGGCATGCCGCGAGGATCTCCGCGGCTGACGGCGCGCGCCCGACGAGGTTGACCATGGCGCACAGGCCCCTGGCGCCGGTCCGCCCAAGCGCCATCGACGCGACCGCGCGCATGTG
>VERO01000081.1 GCA_018882625.1 Phycisphaerales bacterium
CCGTAACCGATCGTGATTGGCGCGCGGAGCCATTCCCATGTCCAGAGTGGCCGCGGCGCCATGATGAGGTCGATGCGCGAGTCATCCGCGTTCCATCCGTTGGCGGGAGTGCGGAGCCATGCGAAGATCCGGAACGCCAGTACCGCGATCGCGAACGCAAGGGTGCACCACACCCCTGCTGCGGCGACAGCATTGGAGTGCCAACCCTCGATGCAGAGCCACACCAGACCTGCACCACCTGCGAGGAAGAGCGCGAAGGACATGAATCGACACGAGTCGGATGGTCCTGGCACTCTGACCCGAGAGTCGCTCGACTGCCGAGGCGTCACTTGGTGCCTGCGGGCGGGGCCGGGGCCGCGGGCGCCTTCGGGGCCTGAGCGCCGCCTGCCGGAGCCGCTGGCGACTTCGGCGCATCGCGCAGCGTCTTGATCTCCGCGGGGAGCGCGAAGTCGTCGGCCTTGACGGCGTTCCACTCCACCTTCTCGACCGTCATGACCTGCTGCTGGCCCATGACCTTGGTGACCATCCGCGTGGCGACCTTGACGCCGTCGAAGTCCTTGTACTCGTCGTTGACGATGGTGACAGGCAAATCGCCCATCGGCGTGGATGTGGACATTGACATGCCCTTCATCAGGCCAGAGTCCCTCTCGTAGTAGCTCATCGCATCGGTGCCGTCGGTCCACGTCGTGCGCACCTGCCAGCAGGGCGTGCCCTCAAACTCGAAGAGGCCAAGGGTCTCCGCCTTGCCCGGGTCGCGGGCAAGGTCGAGATCACGCCGGAAGTTCCCGTCGCGCTTGAGCTGCGCGACCTGCTGCTCGTCCATGAGTGACGGCCCGCGCATGGGATCCACGGACCAGCCGGTGGTGCCGTCGCATCCCGACGCGGTCTTGCCGATACCTGGAAGGTCGATCTCAACGAGCACCATCGAAGGCACCATCGACGTCGTCTTCATGGTGCCCTTGAGTCCTGCAGCGGGGACTTCCATCGCACCCTCGGTCTTCATGCCGGTCTTGGCCTCCCACGCCTTGTCGCCGCCGACCGCGTCCAGATGCTTGGCGAAGATGTCCTTGGCGGAAGGCATCGCGCCCTCGTGCGCAAGCTTGCGCGGACCCGCGGGAGCGGCGGCCGCGGGCATCGCGGGTGCGGCTGGCGTGGCCGGCGCTGGCGTGGCCGGAGGAGTCGCGGGCTTGGCTGGCGCAGCAGGAGCCTGGGCGTACGCGGACGAGATCGCGAGCGAAGAGGCGAACAGTGAGGCGATGGCGCGGTTACGGAGCTTCATGGGGTTTCCTTGGGTTGGGGGTCGGTGTTGATCTCGGTACGTTCGTCGGATGCGCGCGCAGCCGGAGCGCGATGTGAGGAGGCGATCCAGCGGACAGCCTCGGCGAGTGCGGGGTCGCCATCGCGCACATAGTCGGCTCGGCCGTAGGGATGGTCGTTGTCGGGATGCACGCCTGAGGCCTCGAGCGCCGTGCCGTCCGGCAGCCGGTAGTCGGCGAAGGCGTGCAGGAAGACGTCGCCGTTGGGCAGCGGCGTCATGATCGCCGGGAGCGCCGCACCTGCGGTGCGCGCACCGAAGATGCGCGCGCGTCCAAGATGCTGCAGGCCACCGGCGAAGATCTCGGTGGTGCTTGCGCTGCGCTCGTCCACCAGGATGGCAAGCGGTCCTGCGTAGGGCTCGACCGGGCGACCCTGCGAGTCGGTGCGGCGCGGGTTGGTGACGAAGGAGAGCCGCGTGTCGCGCGTGCGCATCTCGCCAAGCCGCTCGGGCGCGGCCGTGAAGTGTCCCGCGATCCCCATTGACATTGCGCCGATCCCGCCGGGGTTCCCGCGCAGGTCCAGGATGATGCCATCAGCTGAGCGCAGATTGTCCATCGCCTCGTCGAAGGGCTTCATGACGGGGATGAGCCAGATGTTGAAGGAGATGATGCCGATCTCCTGCGTTGCCGCGCCCCAGCGCTCGCGCTCGGCCTCGCTGAGGCGGCGCCACATGAGCTCGGTAGGTGCAGCCGGCAGCGTGCCAAACTTGGTGCGGGGGCGCTCGTCCTGCGCATAGGTGACGATCAGCTCCTGGGTCTCGCCGCCCTGCCCCTCGACAAGCCACGCGCGTGTCTCGCCGGGGTCGCCCGAGGCGCGCGACTGCGCAGCAGAGGCGCGCTCGTAGCGCTCGAGCCCCTCACCCACCGGCAACCGCTCGCCGAGCGCCTGCCCGTCGATGGACACCACTCGCATGCCTGGCTCAAGTCCTGCGGCCTCGCCGGCGGACCCCGGCTCCACAGCCACGGCGATCGCGTCGAAGCCATCGCCGCCCGCAGATGGGAAGATCGAAAGGGTGACGCCCGAGCGGCCCTCTCGTAGCACTGGCGCCTCGGGTGCGGCGGACGAGAGCTCGCCCGGGATGATCGCGAAGTGGCTTTGGCCAAGCCGCGCGAGCGCGCCCTCGAGAACCAACCTGAGCGCATCATTGTCGGCAGCCGCCTCGGCCTTCGGAAGGAACTCCTCGCGCGCAGCGTCCCACTGCGCCCCAACCGCCTGCGGATCCCAGTGCGAGTCACGCACGATGATCCACATCGCATCGAACGTCTCCGCGTTCAGCGCACGTGTGGCTGGATCGGCTGGCCGTGCGGCGCGCAGACGGACGGCATCGCCCGATACGCATGCCATCAGCGCGGCCATCGCGGCGACAAGCCCGAGGAACGAGAGCGTCCATGGCCTCATCATGCTCCTCTCCGCGTGCGTGCCGTCGCGCGACCCTTTGTGCGCAGCGCTGTACGTGACTTTGCGCGAGCTGTCCGATCGGGTCCTGCCCGGCGCGTCACCGGGGACGCGATCGCGAACACCTCGTACGGATCGCCCGTGCGGTCGGTGCGGCCTCGCTCGAGGACTCGGTTCATGCGGATGACCAGCGCGCGCACCTGATCGAATCGAGCGGGAGTGAGCCACGACGTCACGTGCATGACGGTGAAGTTCCGCGCATCGCTCTCGCAGTGGATGCGCCCCGCCGCCGCGGACATGCGGAGTGCGCGAATCGACGACTTTGCGAGCGTCTCGGCAGTTCGGACAACGGCGTCCCGCGCATCCGCAGATGCGCGCCGGGACACGCGCGGCGCCATGAAGTCATTGGCTGCCGCGTCATACAGCCGCTCGACGCTTCGTCCCCTCGTGCGCGCACCGGCCTCTCGAAGGAACCCTGATCGCACCAGCACTGCCACATGCCGGTAGAGGCCGTCTGCCGGCCTGCCGGTGTCGCGTGCGACGTCGGCAATCGAGCACGGCCCGAGCTTCTGCATCGCGTCGACGATCTCTCGCCGCACGGGCGAGAGGATGGCCTCCCATGCCTTGATCGAGCCGATTCGGATGCGGGCGGGTCGCGGCATCAGCGCGGGAGGCTACCAACCATTGACATGACGCACAATGTGTCAATGATGCACAGCGATGCGCATCCCCCAATCAGGGTCCCCCAGTCAGGGCATGTGTCGCCCGCAGCGGGGCACGCACCATAGCGACAGTTCCCCAGGCCCCGCGCCGTCACTTTGGGGGCGATGCTGCGGGTACAGCGGGCGCCGCTGCGGGAGCAGTCGTCGCCGGCGTAGCCGCTGCGGGAGCAGTCGTCGCCGCAGGAGCGGCCGCATCCGCGCCAGGCGCTGCCTTTGCAGCCTCGCCGCGGCGGCGGATCGGCACCTGCACCTCGGACCACCGCCAGTTCGGGTCGATGAACGGGCCGTTGTAGACGAACATCCGTGGGTCGCCGGCGACCTCCCACTCGTCCTGCCCCTTCAGCCAGTTCCGCAGCGTGTCGAACTCCATGGCCGCGTCGAACGCACCCTTGGCTCCGATGCTGAGCACGGTCACTGCTGCCGCGTCGCGAACGACGATGTTGCCGTCCTCGCCGACAGGTCCCTGCTTGGCCGAGCGGTACAGGAAGCTCATCTTGGTCTCGCCCTGATCAGCCGGCTCGTCCTTCATGAAGTCCTTGTAGAGGCCGGGGTAGTCCATCTCGACTGGCGCGGTCATGGCGATGTCCCGCTTCTTGATGTGGTTGAAGAGCGGGAAGAACCCGGCGACCATTCCGTTGCCGGAGTCATCCTTCGATGTCAACTCGGCGCGGCGCACCGACGGGTACTCCTTGATGTCGATGGCACCGAAGGGCGTTGGCTCCGGATACCCGATCGGAAGCGGCGACTCGATCATCGCCTGCTCGAAGCGGTACACGCCCTCGACGACCTGGATCGTGGCCTCGCGGTTTCCGCCGACGCGCTTGACGAGTGACGGGGTGCGGACCGCACCCTGGCCGATCTCGCTCGTGCTTGCGGCCGTGCCCTTCACTGTGTCAGGAAAGGCGGGCTTGGCGGGTGCATCCGCGGACGAAGGCGGGGCGGACTGGCCGAACGCGGACACCGTCACTGCGACTGATGCGAGGCACGAGAGGACGACGTGGGAAGCAAGATTCATGCGCGTGAGTTCGCGTAGCGATACGTATGGGATTCGATTGGCGCTCTCAGTGTCCAAGAAACCCTGTCGCCATACCCTGATTGGGGGAGAGCGAACACTCGGTGAGCTGATCACACGCCATCGACCCACCGGGCGGCAATCAAGTGCTACCTAGCATTTGACGGCGCGGTGACCACCCGCGCCGATTGCCCACATGCCTGAGAAGACCCTGAAGCTGAGCGATCCGGCGGTCATGCGCGCGCTGCGGGAGATTCCCACCATGCAGCGCTGGGAGATCCTGCGCCGCGCACAGCGCGCCATGACCGTCGCGGAGGTCGCCTCTGCGTCAGGAGCGTCGATTGAGTCATCGCTGCGGTCATTGGACACGCTTGTGATCGCCACGCTGGCAGAGGCACAGCCTGCCACAGGCCGCCGTCGACAGATCACGTACCGGGCCGCAATGCCACGGCTTGTTCTCAGCTGGAGCCGTCGCGATCCGGCGGACATTGCAGCAGCTCGCGAACTTGCCGACCTCATGCAGGAGTACAGCCGCAAGGTTCAGGATGACGCGACAGGTCGCCCGGGGTATGAGCAGTTCGGGCCCGACAACTACACCGGTTGCAACACCGCGGTGCTGCTCGATGAAGATGCGCTCCGGGTGCGCGACAGCTTCCGCGCCGCCTATGCGATGCTTGCTGAGGCTGACCAGCGCGCGAGAGAGAGCCCCAAGTTGGCACACGCGAAGCCCTACCACGTGTCCTTCAACTTGCTGCGGCTGTGGGCGCGAGAACCTCAGATGGCGGAGTACTTCGTCATTGAGGAGACTCGTCACGAGCACGAACGGAGGCTGATCGAGGGAGGCGCCAGCAGGACGCTCTCCCGGCGCGAACTTGAGATCGCGCGACTGCTGGCGAGCGGATTGAGCCGACCCAAGATCGCGGCGAAGCTCGGCCTGGCCCAGAGCACCGTAGCCTCAATCTCGAAGATGGTGTACCGGAAGCTCGGCGTGAACAGCCGCGCGCAGCTCGCTGAGCGGATGCGGATCGTGTGAGGCAGCCAACGCCACATTGACGGCAATCGGCTCGACGACGTTCCGTCGGCCGGTCTCGCCCTGGAGGGATGCGAATCGGGTGCACGAGCACACATCGCCCAGACTCCCATGCTCAGCGCGCTCCCGGTCTCCATCCACTCGTTCGACGATGTCGCGGGGCCTGCCCTGCGCCACCAAGCCATGCTGAAACAGGTGGCACTGGGGATCGTCGACGCGGTCCGCGCGGATCCGCCGCGCTATGCCGAGGGTGTGCGGATCATTGCGCTGATTGATGACGCCTCGGGCGAGGTCGGCGTCGATACCCTGCCCTTGCCTCGCGCGCACTGCACGCGCACCTCGGACCTGTGAGCACTCACCAGGAACTTCCCTCCGATCCGCTGACGATCTCCCTGCAGCATGATGTGTGTACTGTGGTCGTGCCTCTGGATGCGCGTGAACGCTTTGGGCCTACGGCGAGGTGCCGTCTATAGCATCGCGTGAGAAGGAGCCTCGCTCATGTCGATTCAGAATGTGCTTCGCGCTGGCGTTGTGCTGATGTGGGTGGTTGCGTTGATCGGCATCGGGATCTCGGTCGCGCTTGCGGGCAGCCTCCCGGCTCCGCTTCAGGACTGGGTAGTGGGTGAGGCGCAGCGTGATCTTGCCCTTCACGAGGTGGCGCTTGCGGCGGCAGCTCTTTCGGTCGTGTTCATTACGGCGCTCGCTTCGGTTGGACTGCTCTTCCTTCAGCGCTGGGCGGCCTACCTGTTCCTTGCGTGCGTGGTATCCGGAGTTGTGGCCTCAGTCTTCACGGGACCCTCCGTCGAGCAGGGTCCGGAGGGCGCCATGTATGACGTGGTCAATGTTCTCTCAGGGCTGGTACTGGGCTTGGCCTTCTTCACCAATGCACTCCGACCCCATGGAGAGCGAGTCGATTCCGCGATGCCCGACAGCAGCGCGCTGGGGTGACACACCTACGTAGCCGGATGCACGCATGTCCGAAGACACCGAGCTCGAGTCGATGTGGCGCGCGGTTGACCGCGCGCTTGAGCAGTGGCTTGCGCCAGAGGACGCGGCGCTGCGGCAGGCCACCGACGGTGCGGCTCGCGCGGGGCTTCCCGAGATCGCGGTATCGCCAACCCAAGGGCGCCTGCTCGAGGTGCTCGCCCGCGCCGTCGGCGCCACCCGCATCCTCGAGATCGGCACGCTGGCGGGCTACAGCGCCATCTGGCTCGCACGTGCCCTTCCGGATCACGGCGCGCTCATCTCGATCGAGGTTGACCCGGATCGCGCACAGCTCGCGTCAGCGCACCTCGCGCAGGCGGGCCTCGCATCGCGCGTGGAGGTCAAGGCCGGGCGCGCCACCGAGACGCTCGATGCGATGATCAATGCGGGGACGGATCCCTTTGACTTCATCTTCATCGATGCGGACAAGGAGAGCTGCTCGGGGTACGTCGAGCGCGCCATGGCACTCGCGCGCCGCGGCACCGTGATTGTGGTGGACAACATCGTCCGGCGCGGACGCGTGACCGATGGCGCAACTGCCGACCCGAGCGTCGACGGCGTGCGCGCGATGATGGACCTCGTGGGGCGGCACCCGCAGCTTCGGGCCGCAGGCATGCAGACCGTCGGCGCCAAGGGCTACGACGGCATGCTGATCGCGCTGGTGGACGGACCGCATGGCCGCGATGCACGTCCCTCCGACCCGCTCTCGATCTCCCTGCAGCACAACGTGTGGGCGACGCGAGAGGTGCTTGCCGCCTGCGAGCGCCTCAGCGACCCGCAGTGGCACCAGCAGTTCGCGATCGGCCTGGGATCGCTGCATGACACGCTGACGCACATCGTGGGCGCGATGTTCCGATGGGCCGACCGCATTGACGGACCCCCTCGTGCGATGCGGCCGTCAATCGAGGATGGCACGCAGCGGACGCCTGCGGAGCTGATCGCGCTGCTTGACGAGGCCGCTGCGGACCTTGATGCGACCGCGAGCCGCGCGCGAGAGCGCGGGCTGGACACTGCGGTGGACGTCACCCTGGGCGGGACGCCCTACCGCTTCACGCTCGGCGCGATGCTCATGCACGTGACCACGCACGGCATGCACCACCGCGCCCAGTGCCTGAACATGCTGCGGCGCCTTGCGGTGCCCGGCGTCAGCGACCGGCTCCCCGAGATCGACGTACTGGATTGGGCGGCGATGCGCATCTGACCGGATCACGCGGAGCCGACAATCGCATCCACCTCGATCTCGATCTTCATGCGTGGGTCGGCCAGGCCGGCCTCGATCATGGTGGCGGCCGGACGGATCTCGCCGAAGGCGGCACGCAGCGCGGGCCACGTGGCCGGGAAGTCGGCGGCGCGCGGCAGGATGTAGCGGACCCGGACAACGTCCTGCATCGATGCCCCCGCCTCGCGGAGCGCTGACTCGATGTTGCGCAGGCACTGCGCGGCCTGTTCGGCAACGTTGTCGCTGATGGTCATGGACGAGTAGTCGAAGCCGGTGGTCCCCGAGACGAAGACCTGGTTCCCGACCACCACCGCCCGGGAGTAGCCGATGTCGCGTTCGAAGCTCGAGCCCGAGGAGATGAGGCGGCGTGGCATGGGATCGTGTTCCTGCCGGGATTTGGGATGCGTCACGACCGCTTCAGGGTGATCGGTCCGTTGGCGACGTCGAGCTTCGCCTTGGCCGGCGAGCCGGACGCGGCCTCGCGGCGGAAGGTGGCACCGATGACGTCCGGCGTGGTCGTTCCGTCGATGTCCGTGATGCGGAGCCTTCCGTTGGTCGTGGATGCATCGATCGCCCCGTCCCACGACGCCGGGATCTCCAGGGTGATGCCGCCGTTGACGCTCTCCGCGTCGATCACGGCCTTCGAACCTTCGGGCACGGCGATGCGGATCTTCCCGTTCGCGGTCTCGGCCCGGGCCGACGACATCACGCCGGAGATGTCGACGCTGCCATTCGTCGTCTCGGCCTTCACGGAAGTCATCGTGCCGGCGATGCTGATGGATCCGTTGTTTGAGTCTGCCTCGACGACCGACGCCGCGCCGGCTGCATCGATGGAGCCGTTCATCGTCTCGAGCACCAGCTTCCCGAGATCACCCTCGGTGCGGATGCTGCCGTTCATCGACTCGGCCCGCACGCTCGAGAGCACTGGGGTCCGGACAGTGACCTTCGTGCTGGGATGGTTGCTTCGGAAGAGCCCGAGGCCTGGCAGGTTCACCCGAATCTTCACCTGGCCGGACGAGTCCCGCTCGGCGACCAGCGCGGCTCCCTGCACTGCAGCGCGGTAGCTGTCGGAGTCGGAGCGGCCATCCGAGCGATCTCCGACCACGACGGTCACCTGCATCGACTTCAGGGAGTCGTCGCGCACCACCGTGATCGATCCATTCTCGACCTCCACGTCGAGCGACTTCGGGTCATCGAGGGTGGCCTGCAGCGTGCGCTCGAGGGCACCGTCCTGCGACGATGCAGGCGTAGCGGCGGCAGCGGGCGCTCCGTCCGGATTCGCGGGCGCTGCGCCCTGACTCGATGCGGACGCGGAGACGCACGCGACGCCGGCGGCCATCGACACGGCAGCTACCGCCGCGGTGGCGAGGCGGACGGATAGGGATGGACGACGATGCAGCAGTCCTGACATGATGAACCTGATCCTATGCTCGAGCGATCCACCATCGCCCATGGTGCACGCCTGGAC
>VERO01000001.1 GCA_018882625.1 Phycisphaerales bacterium
GCTAGCCCTGCGCCGGCGCGCCGGGACTGGCCACGCCCACGCACGCATCCTCGCGCTCATGCACGAACTGCTCGAGATAGAGCGCTCGGTACCGTCCCCCGGGGCGCCGCACGAGCTCCGCATGGGGCCCCGACTCCACGATGCGCCCCTGGTCGATCACCAGGATGCGGTCCGCGCGGCGCACCGTGGAGAGCCTGTGCGCGATGACGAGCCCGATGCGGTCGCGGAGCACGATGTCGATCGCAGACTGGATCGCGCGCTCGGTCTCCGAGTCGACCGAGCTCGTGGCCTCATCCATCACCAGGATGTCCGGATTGGCGAGCACTGCCCGCGCCAGCGACACCAGCTGCCGCTGGCCATGCGACAGCCGCTCGCCGCCCTCGCCGACCTGGAAGTCGAGCCCCTGGGGCAGCGCCTCGATGAAGCGCCACGCACCCGTGCGCATCGCGGCCTCGCGCACCTCATCGCCGGTTGCATCGAGCCGGCCGAAGCGGATGTTCGCGGCGATCGAGTCCGCGAAGAGCCAGGGCACCTGCTGCACCACGCCAAGCCTCGAGTGCAGCCACTCGAGCGACCGTTCGCGGATGTCGATGCCGTCGAGCAGCACGCGCCCGCGAGTCACGTCGTAGAAGCGGCACATCAGGCTCGCGATCGTCGTCTTGCCGCCGCCGGTCGCACCAACGAGCGCGATCGTCTCGCCGCGGCGGATCTCCAGGTCAAGGCCGCACACCACGGGCTGGCCAGGCAGGTACTCGAAGTGCACCTGGTCGAAGCGGACATGCGTGATGCGGTCCGGGCCGCCGTCGGCCGCGCGGCCCGTGGGCGGCCCGCCGGCATCGCGAGCTGAGGCGACCGCGCGCGCCGTCGCGGGCGAGTCGCGGATGTCGGGCACCGTATCCACCAGCGACTGCACCCGCTCCGCGGCGCCCTGCGCCGACAGGAGGTCTGCGAAGCGCTGCGCCAGGTCCTGCACCGGATATATGAAGAGCAGCGCGTACTGGCAGAATGCGACAAGCTCGCCGGGCGAGAGGCCCTCCACAGCCGGCGCGCGCCACAGCAGCAGTGCGGCGCCCATCGACGCCAGCGTGGTGATGACGGGCAGGTAGAGCGCGCCCTGCATCGCATTGCGCAGGCTCCACCGCTCGAGCTCCCCGGCAAGACCCCCGAACTCGCGCTCGGCGCCAGACTCGCGCACCAGCGACCGGGTGGTGCGGATCCCCGCGATCGCCTCTCCGTAGTACGCGGTGATCGTCGAGTTCGCACGTCGCGCCCGGCGGCTCGACCCGACCATGATGCGGGTGAAGATCACGCTGGCCACGATCATCAGCGGCACGACCGAGAGCACCCACAGCGCCAGCGACCAGCGCATCCACAGCATGGCCACGGCCGACGCGATCATCAGCGCATTGGCCCAGAAGAGGTCCAGCAGCACCCACGGGGCGATGCCCGACACCTTCGAGCAGTCGCTCGTGAGCCGCGCGAGAAGCCAGCCTGTGGGGCGACGGTCAAACCAGGCGAAGGGCAGCTCCTGGAGCTTCGCGAACGCCTGCTCGCGCAGGTCGAAGGCGAGCCCGGTCGCGAGCCTTCCGGCGAGCGCGATGAACACCCACACGCCTGCCCCGAAGGCGATGCAGAGCGCCACCCACAGCCAGGCCATCCACATGAAGCGGGGGGAGATCCCGTGCGCCGCGGCTTCGTCGATGAGTGCACCATTGAGCAGCGGGCGCGCGCCCTCGATGATCGCGATCGAGATGCCGCCGGCCACGATGCCGATCGCGGCCGCGCGGCGGCGCAGCGCCACGCGCGCGATCGTGGCCCACAGGCGCCAGTCGATGCGGCTCGGGGCCGCGCCCTGATCCTCGTCGAGCAGCGACTCGATGCTCATGGCCCGACCTCGCGCTGCCGCAACTGGCCGCTCATGCGATCGCCTCCTCGAGCTCGCGCTGCAGGTCGTGCAGGCGCCGGTACAGGCCCGCGCGCGACGCAAGCTCGGCGTGGGTCCCGCTGTCCGCCACCCGTCCGCGCTCGATCACGATGACCCTGTCCGCCAGCTGAAGCGTCGAGAGCCGGTGCGCCACCACGATCGTCGTGCGCCGGCCTCGCCGCTCGCGGAGCGCATCGAGAATCCTGCGCTCGGTGTCCGTGTCGACCGCGCTCAGCGAGTCGTCGAGCACCAGCACGGGAGCGTCGATCAGCACGGTGCGCGCGATCGCGAGCCGCTGCCGCTGGCCGCCGCTGAGCGTGATCCCGCGCTCGCCGACGACTGTCGCATAGCCCGACTCGAAGCGCCGGATGCTGTCGTGGATCGATGCGGTCTCCGCGGCGGACTCCACATCCTCCCGCGCCGCGCCTGGCCTGGCGACGCGGATGTTCCCGTCGATGGAGCGCGAATAGAGGAACGGCTGCTGCAGCACGGCCGCCACCGCGGCGCGCACCGCAGCGCGCGGGATCCGCCCGAGCGGCACGCCATCGACCGTGATGGATCCCGACTCCGGATCGCGCATCCGCAGCAGCAGGTCAATCAAGGTGCTCTTCCCGGCGCCCGATGGGCCGAGTAGCGCCACCGTCTCGCCCTCGGCGATCGACAGCGTGAGCCCATCGAGCGCCCACGCCGAAGACGGCGAGTGCCGGAACCTGACGTCGCGGAACTCGATGGCGCCGCGGATCTCCGGCACCAGCGGCTGGGATGGCTCCTCGTCCTCGGGCGCATTGAGCACCTCCTGCAGCCGCCCGAAGGCGACCGTGGCCTTGCCGAGGTCGGCGATCACGCGGCCCATCAGCCTCACCGGCCAGAGCCACAGGTTCACCGCGACCAGGAAGAAGCCGAGCTGGCCTGGCGCCATCGTGCCCTCGGACACGCGCCAGAGCCCGATGCCGAACACGAGCCCGAGCTGGCCGATGCACAGCACATCGCTCGAGGCCCAGAAGAGCGCGAACGCGCGGAACAGCCGCTCGTCGAGCGTGCGGTGAAGGTCGTTCGCGGCACGAAAGCGCCGTGCCTCGAAGTCGCCTCGCCCGAAGGCGCGCACGACCCGGATCCCGAAGAGGTTCTCCTGCGCACGCGCCGTGAGCGCGCCCTCGGCCTCGTCCTTGCGGAGGAACCGGTTCCGCACGATGCGGAAGAACACGAGGCCGTAGCCGATCACGGCAGGAAGGAGCAGGAGCGACCAGAGCGCCAGCGACACGTCGGTCAGCAGCATCAGGGGCACCGCCGCCAGCAGCAGCGCCGTCGCGCGACCGATCTCCGTGACCTGGCCGGACAGGAAGGTGAGCACCGTGTCGACATCGCTCGTGCAGCGCTGCACGAGGTCGCCAGACGAGTGGCGATCGAAGAAGGACAGCGGCAGCCGCGTCAGGTGCGCGTGCACGCGCTCGCGCAGGCGACGCACCGCACGCTGGCTGGCGCGCGCCGCAAGCGCGCCCTTCATCCACGTGAGAATGCCGGCGAGAAGCGCGGTGGCCGCCGCGAACGCGGCGATGCGCCACGGCTCCGCAACGACTGCCTCGCCGCCGAGCCACGCACGCAGGGCCGCGGCCGGCGGCGAACGGTCCTCGGTGCCGCTCGCGAACGCATCGATTGCCAGCTGCACCGCGAGCGGCGTCCCGTAGGCAAGCGCGCTCGCGAGCGCGATGCACACCATCGCCACGATGTAGGTGGGCGCCTCAGGACCGAGAACAGCCCACAGGGCGAGCATGCGTGGGCGGGGTGCATCGGGTGCGGGTGGGCTCATGGCGCGCTCGGCGGCGCCCTTGGCCGGCGCCGAACCCGCATACGCTACGCGGATGATGCGTGCGTTCCCGCCGCGGTCTGGGCTGGTGCCCGCGCTCCTGTCGATGTCATGCCTCGCGCTTGGCGTTGTGACGCCAGCCGTGTCAGCCCAGCAGGCGCCCGTGAAGCGGGTGTCTCCGGAGGCTCCGCGTCCGCCAAGGTCCGCGCTGGCCAGGGCCACACCGGCGGAGGTCGCCGACTGGATACGGACCATCGTCGGCCGGCCGCTCAACCGCGCCGAAGCCGCCGCGCTGCTGCGCGACTGGGGCGTGGACACCGACTCCGATCCCGCGCACCGTGGGGCACTCGATGCGGCGATGGAGGCGTTCAGGGTGCGATGGGACGCCTTCGCCAGCGCGGAGCTCAGTCCCATGGCGGAGCAGCGGGGCACCTCGCTCGCCGATCTCACCGCGGATCCGGCGCAATCGGCATCGTTCATGGTGGATCTCCGCGCCCGTCGCCACGCGCTCGAGGATGCGATGCTCGACGAGTGCGCCCGTGCCTTGCCCGATGCGATGCGCACGAGGGTGGAGCTCGCGAAGGCTGCACGCGGATCTGAGGTGCCGGGGTGGGCGGCGGGCTCGCTCATGCCCGCAGCCACGGCCACGCCGCTGATGTCCATCGCATGGGAGGCCGCATACGTTCCGGAGGAGCGCCGTGATGAGGTGCGACGACTCGTGGAGAGTGCGCTCGCGAGCCATGCGCCGCCGCGGGGCAGGCTGATGGATGGGCTCCTGCGCGCGGCGCTCGAGTCGGACCTGATGGCCGACCGGGTTGCGGTCGAGGTGCAGGGTGCCGCGCGCCAGGTGCAGGAGTCGGGTTCGAAGGTCGACGGCAATGCAGTCCTCGCCGTCGCCATGTCGCGCCAGCTCCTTCCGGTCATGTGCGCCGCGGGGGATGTGCAGGCGTCCAATGCCCAGATGCTCGAGTCGCTCAAGGGCGCGCTGACGCCGAGGGACTTCTCCGCGATGATGCAGGCGTACGCGCGGGCCGCGTCCATACCGCTGTCGCCGCAGCTCGATCCCGATGCGGCGCTGGCCAACATGCGCGCCGATGGCGGCTTCTCCGGTGCGCAGGTCGAGGCGATCGCGGCCATCGCCGACGCGTGGCGTGCGGACGATGCGGTGATCGTGATGTCCTACGTGCAGTCGCTGCCCGAGCTCTCGCGCAGCATGTGCGCGTCCCTGGGCGAGCTGCGCTGGAACGATCCTGCCACGCTTGCGGGCCAGTCCGCCACAGGCGACGGTCCGGCCCGCGTGCAGCAGCGGCAGATGCAGCTGGTGCAGGGTCGCACCGAGCGTGCGACCGCCGCAGTCGCCCTGATGAAGTCGCAGCTGTCGCCCGAGGAGTGGGATCGCATCAGGCCCACCAAGCCGCTCGCATGGCCATCACCCAAATGATCCCTCATGCACCCGATCGCCTCAGCGCCCTTGGAGGATCGCGCACCTCAGCACCGCGCGAACGTGGCATCCGGCTGCATGTCGCATCAGCGGCCCTGATCGTCGCCGCGGTCGCGTCATATGGCCCCGTGACCGCTGCGCATGCGTGGCAGGACCAGCGTGCCCCGCCTGCAGATGGGCCGCCTCGACAGAGCCAGCCGGCACGCGCGCCAACGCGAGGCGTCGCTCCGCTCGAGCCGGCATGGCGCGCAGACCAGCGCGCGATGCTCGCGAGCGTGCACCGCATCGCCGCACCAGGCACCCCGGGGACGCTGGCGCTGTGGTCCCCCGACGCGATCCCTCTCGTGCTCGATGGATCCAACCCGCCGTCTGTGGTGGCGGCGGCGTCCCCGATGGGGAAGGGCAGGGTGGTGCTGCTCACGCACAGCTACCTCGATGACCGTGTGCTCGCGGCGGACGACACCGCGCGCTTCATCGCCAACTGCATCTGGTGGCTGGCAGGGGCCAAGGATGCCCCGAAGGTCGTGATCGCGGGGGCGCCATCGCCACGGCGCCTGAAGCCTGCGGGCATCGACGCGAAGTCGCTCGGCAGCGACTGGACATCGCGTCTGGACGATGCGGACGTGCTGCTGCTGGCCACCGCCAACCTCAGCGACGACGAGATCGCGGCGGTGCGCCGCTTCATCGCGCGCGGAGGAGGCGTGCTCGCCGGCATGTGCCCGTGGGGCACGGCGCAGGTGAGGCGCGAGCCTGTCGATCGCACGCCCCTTGCTCGGCTCTTCGCGCCAAGCGGCATCGCGTTCACCGACGGGTACGCGCGCACGGACCGAGGCGGATTCGACGCGTGCACGCTCCCGACCCCCTCCAGTAACGGCGCGCTCGCGTTCGATGCGCTCGAGGATTTCGCGCTCGGACGCGCGGTGCCCCGGGACTCGCCGCTCGCTCCGCCCCAGCCGCTGGAGCCCGATGCGCATGCGGGCCACGACCATGGCCCGCCCCGCAAGGTCGACGAGACGCAGACCGCAGTGCATGCGGCCACCGAGGTGGTGCGCTGGATCCCGGACTGGAACGAGGTGCCGGAGGCACAGCGCACGATGTCGCGCATCGAGTCGCTCCGCTCCACGCACTCGCGGGGCATCGTGCCGCGGCCAGAGTCCCCGATCCAGCGGCAGGACGGTCTCGGGCGCGCCCTTGCCGCCGCCGAGATTGCCGCGTTCGCGCGCATGCAGCCCGCTGCCGCGCGTGCGTATCCAGGCGCGCGCGACTACCCGGGCGAGGTCGCACGCGACACGCCGCGCATCGAGCGCGAGTGTCGCGTTCCGCTCGCGGTGCCGAGGTGGCACTCCACCGGCCTCTACGCACCGGCCGGCGGGCCGATCCGGATCAGCATCCCCCCGGACGCGTCAGGCGCCGGACTCGCGGTGCGGATTGGCCCGCATACCGATTCGCTCTGGCACCTCGACTCGTGGCAGCGTGCGCCGGACATCTCCCTGGCGTGGACGCTCGACTCCGCGCAGACCGATGTGGTCAGCCCGTACGGGGGCCTCGTCTACATCGAGGTTCCCGAGCGCATCGCGATCGAGGCGCGCCGCTCGGGCGAGTCGCCAACGGTGCTCGTCACGATCGCGGGCGCCGTCGAGGCGCCGTACTTCAAGCTCGGCGTCACGAGCGCAGACGAGTGGCGGTCGCGCATCCGGACTCTCGGCGCGCCGTGGGCCGAGCTCGCCACTGACAAGGTCGTACTCACGGTGCCTGCATCCGAAGTGCGCGAGCTCGACGATCCCGCCGCGCTCATGGCCTTCTGGGATTCGCTCATTGACGCGGCAAGCGACCTGCGCGGCATCCCGCGCGACCGGCCGTTCCCGCACCGCTATGTCGCCGACGTGCAGATCAGCGCGGGCTACATGCACGCGGGCTACCCGATCATGACGCATCTCGACGCATCGATCCCGATGACGCGGCTGGACCAGATGCGCAAGGGCCAGTGGGGGCTCTTCCACGAGCTCGGCCACAACCACCAGGACTCGATGTGGACCTTCGAGGGCACTGGCGAGGTCACCTGCAACCTGTGGTCGATCTACCTGCTCGAGACCTGCTGCGGCACGACGTGGGAACCCGGCAACGAGGGCCACGGCAACCGCGAGCGTCGGTGGGCGGAGTACGACGCGGATGGTCGCCCCTTCGGCAAGTGGCAGTCCGATCCGTTCCTGGCGCTGCAGATGTACGAGCAGGTCAAGAACCGGTTCGGATGGCAGCCGTTCACGGCGGTGTTCCGCGAGTACGACCGGCTGCCGCGCGACCAGAGGCCCAAGGGCACGCAGGAGCAGATCGACCAGTGGATGGTGCGGCTCTCTCGCGCGTGCAGCCACAGCCTCGCGCCGTTCTTCGATGCGTGGGGCGTGCCCATCACCGATGGCGCGCGCGCCGAAGTCAAGGACCTTCCCGTGTGGATGCCTGAGGGACTCACCCCACGCGATGCCTCAGCACCGCCAGCCACGATCGGGCGCCCCCGTCGTGGCTGATGTGCTCGTAGCGCGCCGGCTGCACGCGCACGAGTGACCACCGCGGACCTAGCGTCCGCTCGATGTCGCGCACGCTCATGCGGCGCGGTCCGCCCGCGCGCGTCTCGTGCTCCGAGAACACGAGAACCACGATGCGCGCACCGGGTTCGGCTACCGCAGTCACCGACTCGCGGTACCGCTCGCGGTCCGCATCGGAGAAGACATGCAGCACCGCGCAGTCGAGCAGCGTTCGGAACGTGCGCCCGCCGGTGCATGCGGGCAGGTCGAGCGCGCTCCCGACTCGGAACTCGGGCGCCATGCGCATCGACGCATCGCCGGCTGCTGCGCCGGATGCGACCGCACGTGCCGCATTGGCCTTCGCCATCTCGACCGCCTTCGGCACCAGGTCGACTCCCACAACCTCGAGCCCACGATGCGCCAGCAGGATCGCGTTCTCGCCGGTGCCGCAGCCGATGTCGAGCACGGGACCCTCGAAGAAGTCGCGTGCGGCGAGCTCCGCGATCGCGCGCTGCGGCCGACCGATCGCCCACGGCGCGGGCACCTTCGCGCTGGTCCACGCCGGAGCCGGCCGCGCCCCAAGATCACCCGAACCCGCCCGCGCCTGCCCGCCCGAGTCGCCTCCCACCCGTGCCTGCTCACCGGCGTAGATACGGTGGAAGTTGTCGGGATCGACGCCCTCGGGCCCAGGGTGCGCAGAATGATGTGCCGGACCGCAGGAAACCTGGGATTGGGGTGCCGAGGATGTGGTGGGGGCCATGGGGTGCCTAGTATCCTCAACTTCCCGACGGCCGTCGCGGGCGCCCGCCCGCACGTACCCCGCCGGGCCATCCTGGAGAGCCAACCGTGCACCACGTCGACACCCTCACGAGCCCGACCGCCGCCAAGTCCGCCACCAAGAGCTCCGCGGTGACCGACGCAGAACGTGCCAAGCTGGTGGCCGACGTCGAGGCCTACTGCCAGGAGATCCGTCCCATCGAGGAGATCTGCTACCTCGAGCACCGCCCGAACCCCGCGATCGCCGAGCTCGCCAAGAAGCACAACCTGCTTGGCATGGCGATGCCGAAGGAGTACGGCGGCCGCGGCATGGACAGCCTGACCTACGCGCGCGCGCTCGTGCGCATCAACCGTGAGGGCACCGGCGTCCGCACATTCTTCTCGGGCCACACCTCGATCGGGCAGTACCCGATCCTCAAGTACGGCACTGACGAGCAGAAGAAGCGCTACCTGCCCAAGTCGTGCACGGGCGGATGCACACTCGCCTTCGGACTCACCGAGCCCGAAGCCGGATCGAACCCGCTCGAGGGCACCTGCACCTACCGCCGCGAGGGCGGCAAGCTCATCATGAACGGGGTCAAGTACCTCATCTCGAACGGCTCGATCGCGGATGCCGTGATCGTGTTCGCGTTCCCTGAGGGCTCGACCGGCAAGGACCGCCGCATGAGCGCGATCATCGTCGACACCGCAGGCGACACCTTCGAGAAGGAGGCGCTGCATGCCAAGCCCGGCATGTACACCTCCGACACCGCGATGTTCCAGATGAACGACCACCCGGTCAATGGCGACAACATGCTCGGCAAGGAAGGCGAGGGCTTCCGCATCGCGATGCACACCCTCGTCTCCGGCCGCCTCTCGGTGGCCTCGGGCTGCCTCGGCACGATCGAGGACTGCCTCGACGAGTGCCTGCGCTACGCGCGCGAGCGGCACCAGCACGGCAAGCCGATCGGCAAGCACCAGCTCGTGCAGGAGCACATCGCACGCATCGAGTTCATGCGCGCCACCAGCGACGCCATGATCGAGCGCGCCGCGATCGCCAAGGAGATCTCCGACAACGCGCCTGGCGACGCCGACCTGCTCTCGAAGGCAGACTTCGCGGTGGCCGAGGCCAAGTACTGGGCGAGCAACGCTGCCTGGGAGGCCGTGGACCGCGCAGTGCAGGTCTTCGGCGGCCGCGGCTGGAGCGAGCTCTACCGTCCCTTCCGTCACCTGCAGGATGTGCGCGTATGCCGCATCTACGAGGGCACGGACGAGATCATGAAGCTCAAGATCGCGAGCAAGCTGCTCGGCAAGGGCTTCGAGGCTTTCGCCTGATTCAGCCGCGCTTCTCGACGGCGGTCCGCATCCCGTCAAAGCCCTGCTTGATCACCTGATCCGCCGCCGCGCGGATGATGGTTGTCCCCACGGCCGCGACGAGCCCGCTCATCTTCTGGATCGTGGCGGTCCACTTGAGGTCGCACGCGCCGCCCTCGGCAGGGGCGAGGTCCATCTCCGCCTTCACGGTGAACGCGGTGCCGATGCCGCTCGCGTCCACCTGCATCACGATGCGCGTGCCGGGCACGCGCTCGATGATCGTGAACGTCTGCTTCAGCGTGGTGCGGATGAAGCTGAACCCGGGACGCACCGAGCACTTGATGGCGCTGTCGCCGACGCGCTCGCTTGACACAAGCCCGGGCACGATCTTGACGAGCTCATCGAGGTTGGTGACGAACGCATAGACGGCGTCTGGAGATGCGGCGAGACGCTCGGTGCCGGAGAAGGGCTCGTAGGTGGCCATAGGGTCGCGGAGTCTAGGGGCTTGCGCCGCGGACGCGGCGGACGCGAGTCAGGCTGGATGCTGCCGCACCTAGCATCACGCCGTGGCCGCAATGCTCGAGTCCCGACAGCTGGTTCCGGAGCGCATGGACGATCCGGCGCTGCCGGCGCACGATCATGACCGCGCGCTGGCAGACCTGGCGCGCCTGAACTCGCTCGCGCGGAGCGCCGCAATCCTGTGGCCCGGCGTGCGTGCCGAGCTGCAGCGCGCCGCATCGCAGGGCCGCATCGCCACAGTGCTCGATGTGGCGACGGGATCGGGCGACATCCCTGTGACGCTCGGCCGATGGGCCCGCCGCGAGGGGATGCAGGCCCGTTGGATCGGCGTCGACGCGAGCGCGCACGCGCTGGCGCGGGCTGCAGACCGGGCAGGCCGCGAGGGGATCGAGCTCGAGCTGCATGAGGCGGATGCCACGCGATCGCTTCCCGTTCGCGCCGACGTGGTCATCAGCAGCCTGTTCCTGCACCATCTCGATCAGGCGCACGCTGTTGATGCGCTGCGCGCGATGTCCGCTGCGGCGCAGTCGACGCTTCTCGTCAGCGACCTGCGACGGAGCGCACCGGGGCTCGCGCTCGCGTGGACGGCATCGCGTGTGCTCAGCCGGTCGCCCGTGGTGCACTTCGACGCGGTGGCGTCGGTGCGCGGCGCGTTCAGCGTGCGCGAGCTGCGCGGCCTTGCGGAGGCCGCAGGGTTGCATGGCGCGACGGTCCGTCATGCGTGGCCGCAGCGCATGCTGCTGCGGTGGTCGCCGGGCGATGGGAGCCGGTCATGAGCGCGCTCGCCGCGACGCCACAGGATCCAGCGCCCCGCGTGCCGACCGTCGAGCGGGCCGATGCCGTCGTGATCGGCGGCGGACCCGCAGGCAGCGTGACTGCGGCGCTGCTGGCCCGGCAGGGGATGCGCACTGTCCTGCTCGAGCGCGAGCGGTTCCCGCGCCACAAGGTGTGCGGATGCTGCCTCGGGCCGCGCGGCGTGGCGGCGCTCGCACGCGCGCAGCTCGGCGACGCCATAGAAGGATCGCACGCGCTCGAATCCGTCTCGCTGGCGCACAGCACGCGCTGGATGTCGCTGCCGCTGTTCGGCACGCGCGTGATGGGCCGCGACGTGATGGACTCTCGGCTCGCCAGCAGTGCCGCACGGGAGGGATGCGACGTCCGGATGGGCATGCGCGCGGCGGTAGTGGATGCGGGGGGCGGGCGCGGTCCCGCGCAGGTCTCTGTCTCTGAGGCAGGCCATTCGCAGTCGCGCACGATCCTCGCCCGGATCGTGGTCTGCGCCGACGGCATCGGCGGCACATCACTGTCGCCGCTATGCGGCACTGCATCGTGGGCAGTGGAGCCCCACTCGAGGTTCGGGGTCGCGGCCACGCTGCCGGCTGGCACGCTCGGCGTCCCTGCAGGCCAGCTCTGGATGATGTCGCACGCCGATGGATATGTCGGTGCGGTGAGGCTTCCCTCAGGTGACGTCGATGTCGCTGCGGCGCTCGACCCCGCAGCCGCACGGCGCACCGGCGGACCGGGCGCACTCATCGCCGCGGTGGTCGCCGGATGTGGCCGCCTGCTTGCGGACGCCGCCGCGCACCGGTGGAAAGGCACGCCTGCGCTCACCCGGCGCCGCGCATGGGTCGCGCGGGACCGGGTCATCTGCGTCGGCGACGCCGCGGGCTACGTCGAGCCGTTCACGGGCGAGGGCATGAGCTGGGCGATCGAAGGCGCGGTCGTCGCGGCGCGCATCGCGCCCGCTGTCATGGCGTCCGGGGATGCCACACCGTGGTCACTCGCACTTGCAGATGCCATCGGTGCCCACCAGCGCCGGTGCCGCCGGGTTGCCGCCATGCTGAGATATCCGCGCGCCACGATGTGCGCACTGCGGGCAGCATCGCGTGTCCCGGGCATGCGCCGCCGCCTTGGTGCGATCGCGACGGGCGCGTCATGAGCGGGCAGCACGGCATCGGGATGGATGCGGCGACGCGCGGACACACGCGTCCGCGCCCTGGCCGCGTGGGCTCCCGTGCCCCTGCGATCCGCTCCATCGGCACGGCGGTTCCCGAACGGTCCCTCTCCGCGGCGCGGTCCCTTGAGGTGGCGCGCGCGCTCACGCCCGAGGAGGTGCCGGTGTCGCTCCTGCGCCGCCTGCACGAGCGTTCGGGCATCGAGGCGCGAGGATGCGCGGTGCTTGCCCACGACGGATCGGTGCCGATCTACGGCGTGGCCGCAGCGGATGTGGCCGTGGCCACGAGCCCAGGCACGGCGGACCGCATGCAGGCCTATATGGAGGCGGCCGAGACCATGGCGATCGATGCGTCACGCCGCGCACTCGCGCACGCGCAGGTTGACGCATCGCGCATCACCCACCTCGTGACGGCATCGTGCACCGGATTCGCGGCCCCTGGTGTCGACCAGTCGATCATCGGTGCGCTTGGCCTCGGGGCCCACGTGCGGCGCACGCACATTGGCTTCATGGGATGCCATGCCGCAGTCAACGCGCTGGCGGTCGCCTCCGCCTTCGCGGCCGCTGACCGCGACGCGTGCGTGCTGCTGGCGTGTGCCGAGGTGTGCACGGTTCACTTCCAGGCGAGCGCGCGGGTGGACCGGGTGGTCGCCAACACGCTGTTCGCCGACGGCGCCGCAGCCGCAGTCGTATCCGCCGCGCCAGCCGATGACGATGGCGGAGTGCAGGGCCCCTTCGGTTGCCCTGCGGTGGCGCGCTGCGCATCGGCGATCATCCCCGACTCCGTGGGCTCGATGGCGTGGCACATCGGTGACCATGGGTTCGAGATGACGCTCGGCGCTGACGTGCCCGACCGCATTGCAGCGGCGCTCCCGGCATGGGTGGATCGCGAGCTGGCCGCGCTGGGCATGGCGCGCCACGAGGTGGGCGGATGGGCGATCCATCCGGGGGGTCCGCGCGTCATCGATGCCGTCATCGCGTCGCTTGGGCTTCCGGCGGCCGCCGGCGACGCATCGCGCGCCGTGCTCCGCCGGCACGGCAACATGTCCTCCGCCACGCTCCTCTTCATCATGGATGAGATGCGCCGCGCTGGAGCGCCGCGGCCGTGGATCGGCCTCGCATTCGGCCCGGGTCTCGCGGGCGAGATGGTGATCCTCGCGTGAGCAGCCCGCCTGCGACGGTGCACGGCGCGCCAACGCTTGAGGTGCCAGTCGACTCGATCGATGCCGTGGAGGTGGCGGCGCCACTGGCCGACCGCATCGAGCTCTGCGACGACCTCGCGACCGAAGGTTGGACGCCGGCCGCCGCACTGGTGCGCGCCGCGCGCGCCGTCAGCGATGCGCAGCCTGCGGGTCACCGCCCACGCATCATCGCGATGATCCGGCCGCGGCTTCCCGGGTCCACCCTGTCGCTCGATGCCGCAGCGTTCGCCGCCACCGACCGGATCATGGCCGCGTCGATGCGCGAGATCGCGGCGTGCATCGACGCCGGTGCGCACGAGATCGCGATCGGGTTGCTGGACGCGCATGGCCGCATCGATGTCGCCGCCTGCGCACGGTTGCGCGACGCTGCGCTCTCCCGCGGCGTCCCGGTGGCGTTCCTGCGCGTCTTCGACCTGCTCAAGGACCGTGCGCAGGGCTGGCATGACATGGCGCGGCTGGGCATCGGCCGCGTGCTCACGGCGGGGGTGCTCGGATGGGATGCAGGCATTGCGGCAGTCGATGCGCGCGCTCGGGTCATCGCTGAGGACGCTGCATGCGCTGCCGCGGCATTCGCGTCGGGCGGCATCCGGGATTCGGCTCCTGCGGTTTCGCGTCAAGGCCTCGCACCTCACGCGCACGTTGCGGACCACCCGGTCGCCATCGCGGCGGGCGGCGGAGTGCGTGCCTCCAACTCAGCCGAGTTCCTCTGCGTGACTCGCCACCTCCATGCATCCTGCAGGGTCGGTGGGCGCATCAGCGCCGCCGAGCTGGCCGCGCTTCAGGCGTGCATTCACGGCAGCAGGGGCTGACCCGATTGCCGTAGCCTTGCCGCGTGCCCCGCGACAATGCCATCGATCCTCCTGACACGCCGGCCCATGGCCGCGTCTACAACTTCTCCGCAGGTCCCGCATGCATGCCCGAGAGCGTGCTCGTGCAGCTGCAGGGCGAGATGCTCAACCTCTTCGGCACGGGCATAGGACTCCTCGAGCACAGCCACCGCGGCGCCGCGTACGACCGGCTGCTCGACGAGGCGCTTCACGCCGTGCGCGCATGCGCCGGCGTGGGGCCCGAATGGGAGATCCTCTTCATGCCGGGCGGCTCGATGCAGCACTTCCCGCTGCTGGCCATGAACTTCGTGCCCACCGGCGGCAGCGCGGCGTTCCTGGACACCGGTCTCTGGGCGCACAAGGGCGCTGCGGAGACGTCTCGCGTCTGCACCGTGCGGACGCTCTTCGATGGCACGAAGGTCCGCTACGCGCATGTGCCCGAGGCGCGCGAGATCGCCGATCCAGGCGACGCGGCCTACCTCTGCTACTGCTCGAACAACACCGTCGAGGGCACCCAGTTCCGTGCGCCGCCGCGCACCGCTGTGCCGCTCTTCTGCGACGCGACCAGCGACATCTTCTCGCGCGACCTCGACTGGGATGCGCACGAGCTCGTCTTCGCCAGCGGCCAGAAGAACCTCGGCGCGTCGGGCATCTGCGTCGTCTTTGCGCGCACCTCGCTGCTGGCGCGCGCGAACGCGTCGCTGTCGCCCATGCTCAGCTACGCGCATTTCGCCAAGACCCAGTCGAGGCCCAACACCCCGCCCACGTTCGGAGTGCGCGTGATCGGCCTGATGGCCAAGTGGACCCTTGACCATGGCGGGACGGCAGCCTTCGCGCGCCGCGCTGCCGAGCGCTCGGCGATCGTGTACGCGGCGATCGACCGCAGCGGGGGCTTCTACCGCGGCTCCTCCGAGGCTGGCTGCCGCAGCACCACGGCCATCAGCTTCCAGCTCCCAAGCGACGCGCTCGTCGACGCCTTCGTGAGCGAGTCCGAGTTGCAGGGACTCCACGGGCTGCGCGGTCACCGCGAGTGGGGTGGCATCCGCGCCTGCCTCTACAACGCGTTCCCGTCGCAGGGCTGCACGCTGCTCGCATCCTTCATGGACGACTTCGCGCGGCGTCGCGGCTGACAGGGCGGCATCCTCAATCCCATGAAGCACCTCACGGAGCACCTGTGGATGCACGTCAAGGGCCGGCGCGGCTTCGTGCACCTGACGCCGAAGGTGGAGGAGCTCGTGGCGCGCAGCGGCGTCCAGGAGGGTCTTGTGCTGGTCAACGCCATGCACATCACCGCGAGCGTGTTCATCAATGACCACGAGGAGGGGCTGCTGCACGACTGGGAGACCTGGCTCGAGCGGCTCGCGCCACACGCGCCCACCAGCCAGTACCGCCACAACCTCACTGGCGAGGACAACGCCGACGCGCACCTCAAGAGGCAGGTGATGGGCCGCGAGGTGGTGGTCGCGATCACCGGCGGCGCGCTCGACCTGGGTCCCTGGGAGCAGATCTTCTACGGCGAGTTCGACGGCAACCGCCGCAAGCGCGTGCTGGTGAAGATCATCGGCGAGTGAGTCGATGGCAGGCACCCCGTCCGCCGTCGTCACCGGCACCAACCCCGGATCCCGTGCAGGGCGCATCGCCACCGCAGCGACCGCCGCGTATGTGGCGATCCTCGCGCTTGTGACGCTTCTTGCGCTCGACCGCGTCGTCGAAGGCAAGATCAACGACTTCTACGGCTACTGGGATGCGGCACGCACGGTGATCGAGGGCCGACCGCTCGGCGAAGCGTGGGGCATCGTGTGGATGCCGCTGCTCACCTACATCATCCTTCCGCTGGGGCTGATTCCGCTGCTCGCGTCGGCCGCTGCGTGGACGCTGGTCAACGCGCTGCTTGCGGCGTTCCTGTGCCATGTCGCGGCTGCTGCGGCCGTGCGCGCGAGTGGAGGAGCGCCCGACACGGCCCGTGTGCCGGTCGTGCGCCTGGTTGCCCTGGTGGTGATGCTTCCGCCCATCCGCAATGTGATGTACGAGGGGCAGTTCGACCTGCTGCTCGCGCTGCTGTGCACACTCGCCATCGCGGGCCTCGCCAGCGGCAGGCGCGTCGGCCCCGCCGCGGGCGTGGTGGCCGCAGCGGTCGTCAAGTGGTCATCGGTGGCGCTGTTGCCGTGGATGATGGTGCGGCGGCCGCTGTCGGTCCTGTGGGCCGCAGCGTTCGCCGCAGTCGCGGCCTTCGCACCCGCGCTCATCCTCGGAATCCCGGAGTGCATGGCGCAGCTGCGGCGCGCGCTGTCGGGCCCGGTGGCCGCCACAGCCCCGTACCTCACGATGCCCGACCGCTGGTCGCTGACCAATGGACTTGGGCGCATCGCCAATGCCATTGGGATCAGCCCCCACGCAGGCCGATGGAGCGCGATCGGCGCATGCGCCGCGCTTGCAGCACTGTTCCTGTGGCAGTACCGGTTGCGCGGCGTGCGCTGGTTCGGCACCAAGGCGCGAGCCCATCGCCCCGCCGTCCGCCCATCGACACTGCTTGCCGAGGGCGCTGCGATGATGGCGCTGCCGCTGGCCATTCACCCGCATGTGGCCACCCGCCACGCGGTCGTCATGGTGCTGCCCGCTGCGATTCTCGCGGCAGCGCTTGTGGCGCGAGCATCACGATCCTCTGCGCGGCTCGCAGCGGCGGGAATCGCCGTGATGGCCATCACCTGGTACATGCCGTATCCGGTGCGCGGATGGTGGCAGTGGGCCGGCGGCCCCGCCCTGGCCGTGCTTGCATCGGCGGCGATCGCGCTGTGGACCCAGTTGCCGGCACGCTCGCGCGGCCAGGCCGATGCGGTCGCGCCGGAGGCCTGACGGCTTCAGCGCGCGAGCTCGAGCCTCAGCGACTCTCCGTCCACTGCATTCGCAGGCGTCACGTGCACGACCACGGTCGCCCTGCGCGGTGCGTCAGCGCCGGCGCGGAACAGCAGCTCCCACTCGCCGGCAGCGACCTTTCCCGCAATGCCTGTGCGCTCGGGCGCATCGGTGTCCGTCGCGCGCATCCGCCATCCCATCTCAGCGGGAGCGTTGCCGGTTCCGGACGCCCGGTACTTGCGCTCCGGCAGGATCGCGGCACCGTGAATGTCGCGCGATGCCTCCCATGCAGATCCGTCTGCGGACAGGCGCCATCCGCCTTGCGGCGGCATCATCCACCACCTCACGAGGAACGCGGAGCACATCGCCACAGCGATGGCCCCGCCAATCAGCATGCCCTTGCCGCGAGCAGTCATCTGCGGCAGGGTAATCCTGATAATGTCCCGAAGCTGCAGCGCCCCCGCAGGCGCTGGTGCAGAAGGAGACGCCCGCCCATGGTCGAAGTCACTGTCCGCTACGAAGGCAACCTGCGCTGCAGCGCCACCCATGGGCCGTCGGGCACCGTCATTCTCACCGATGCCCCTGTCGACAACCACGGCAAGGGAGAGGCGTTTTCGCCCACCGACCTCCTTGCCGCGGCGCTGCCGTCGTGCATGATGACGATCATGGGGATCGTCGCGCAGCGTCACGGCATCGCGCTCGAGGGCATGACGGCCACGACGCGCAAGGAGATGACCACCGAAGGTCCTCGGCGCATCAGGCGTCTCGTCACCACGATCCGCGTGCCTCTTCTGCCGACGCATCCTCACCGCGAGGCGCTCGAGCGCGCTGCGCACACCTGTCCCGTGCACAAGAGCCTCGGAGCCGAGGTTGACATGCCCGTCGAGTTCGTGTGGGCGGGGTAGGGGACGCATGATGCGTCGCGCCCCACATCTGCAGTGTGCGTACGCGGCATGCGCGCTCGCACTGCTCGCGCCTGGGACCGTCGCGTCCGCAGACTTGCCGAAGTACCTGCCGCAGCTGCAGGCCCGCGTCAGCGGCTTCGATGGATTCAACCTGCCCACGGGCAGCTCGTTCTCGAGCGGCACGCCTGACATCGACGACCAGGGGATCGTCGCGTTCCGCCTGATCGGGGTCGGGCTCACTGGCATAGGCGGCATGTGGGTCGGCGCGAACGGCAGCGGCAGCATCGTGTACCAGGCGCCGAGCGCCGATCCCGTGATCACGGATCCCGGCATTGCCGCTGGTGCGGTCGTCTTCGACCAGTACACGCTCCCCGGCTCTCAGGGGCTTCGCCGGTACAGCATCCTCACTGGTCAGACATCCGTCGCGATCCAGCCGGGCGGTGCCATCGGCGTGACGTACTTCGGCTCGCCCCAGGTGCTCGATGATGGGCGCATCGGATTCCGCGCAACCATCGGGTCCAGCAACTACGCGCACGTGATTCACTCGGCAGGCACCTCGACGGTGATCGTGGGCACCCCAGCTGCGCAGCCTGGCAGCCCATACAGCTTTCTCTTCACGCCTTCGTTCAACCAGGCTGGACATGTGGCAAGCAAGGTCCAGCGTGCCGCCGGCGGCAACGAGATCAGGATCTTCCGCATCGACGGCACCTCAACGCTGATCGCGTCGGACGCCGCCGCTGCACCAGGCTCCCCCTACACGGGCTTCGACAACAGCGTCGCGCTGACGAGCACCGGCGACGTCGCCTTCATCGCGAGCCTCGGTGGCGGGGTGCGCGGAGTGTTCCTCTCCAACGGAACCGCCACCTCGCAGATTGCGCGCACGCAGGCCGGCCAGATCAACGAGATCGAGTTCTTTGCGCCCGCAGCGAGCGACACCGGGCTCGTCGCATTCCGGGGCCGCGATGGCGCAGGCAAGCGCTCCATATTCGTAGGCGACGGCACTGAGCTGGTGCGCGTGGTCGGCGACGGTTCGCCAATGCCGAGCGACCTTGGAGACGCCAAAGTCGGCCGACCCGACACCAGTCCCGTCTTCGGCGGCAATCCGCGCATGAACGCGCGGGGCGACCTTGTGTTCGGATGCTCGATCATGCCGCTTGGAAGTTCCTCTGGAACGTGGGGCTCCGCGGTGTACGTGCTTCGCGCCCAGGAGCCCAGACGCCCCGCCGACATCAACGGTGACGGCACGGTCAACGGGCTCGACCTCACGGCGCTGCTCGCGGCATGGGGCGCGTGCCCGACTGCGGGCGACTGCGCGGCTGATGTGGACGGCAGCGGCACTGTGGATGGCCTTGACCTCACCGCACTGCTCGCCGACTGGGGCTGAGCGGCTACCCGCATCTCAGGGTGACGGTCGAGCACGCTGCGATGCAGCTGCGGGCGGTGCGGACTCGGTTCGGCGGCCTCCACGCGCCGCTGGAGCCGCCTGCACGGCTCCTTCACAGAACCCTAACGAAGGCATCACGTGACTTTGCGCGCGTGGGGCCCATGATGGCAGTGCGGGTTCCCTCCCGCGCGGTTCCTGTCCCTTTCCCTACACCCTTCCAGGATTCGACATCATGAAGAGCTTCGCCACCACCGGCGCTATCGCCTCCATCGCCATCGCGGCCTCCGCAAGCGCACAGGGAATCATCACGCAGTGGACGTTCGAGGGTGACACAACCACCGCCACCACCGGATCGGGAGTCGCGTCCCTCATTGGGGGCACAACCGCCACATTTGGCAGCGGCAGTGGCGCGAGTCCGAACACTGGTCGCGCGTGGAACACCACGACGTACCAGGCCCAGGGCGCTGGGTCCGGCACCGCCGGCGTGCAGTTCCTCGTGGACACCACCGGCTACCAGGGCATACAGCTCTCGTTCGAACACCGCGCATCGGGAACCGCATCGCGCTGGGCACAGGTCGACTACACGCTCGATGGCGGCGCGAGCTGGGTCACCGGCTTCTGGAACAATGGCGGTGGACTGTCGCCGCATGACTCCTTCTACAGCTTCACGGTGGACTTCTCAGGCGTGGCGGGCGCGGGCAACAACGCGGGCTTTGGCGTCCGCATCGTCTCGATCTTCTCGCCGACCGCGTTCAACCAGAACGGCACCTTGGCCTTCGGCGCCAATGCGGCATACATGCGCGCAAACGCAGATGCGCGGTACGCGCCTGATGCGGGAGTCGGCACGGGTAACTACGGCACCAGCGGCACCTGGCGCTTCGACAACGTGACCTTCACGCCCGCCCCCGGCGCGGTTGCGCTGCTCGGAGTCGCGGGGCTGCTCGGAACGCGCCGCCGCCGCGCCGCGTGATGCGCACACGCATCAGTGTGGCTGGGCATGCATCGCGACGCGAAAGTCGCGTGAGCTGGACGATGCCTTGAATTCGAGGTCCCTCTGCTCAAGAGGCGCGAGCGTGACAATCTCACGGGACGGAACCTCGAAGTCCTGCACAGGATCACCGCTCGCATCGAGCCAGATGACCCCGACCCACACGGTCGCGGGCGATGCAGTGATGTTGCGCACAGTCACCATCCCAGTCAGGCCCTCGCGATCAATCCGCCGAATCGACTCGACGCGCACGGCACCGACGGAAGTCGGCCGCACCGGCTGCGAACCCAGCACGAGCATCGCCCCATCAGCCGAGCTGCCCGGTACGCGATGGACAGGTTGATGCGATGCGCATCCGGCCACCAGGCATACGGCCGTGAGGCCCGTCGCCACCAGAGCATCCCCGAATCGATTCGTCATACGTTGACCCTCCGTGACTGAACCATACTCTTGCCGAATGGCATGCGCGAACGATTGCGCATCAAAACCCTCCAAATGACCCCCTCACGTGGCGCAAGCGATACGCACCATTGAAAAGACCAATAACCCGCCCCGTGGATCCATTGCGCGGGCTGGGCCTGCGAGCGCCTTGGTTCAGCTGCTGCCTTCCCTCATGCGGTCCACGCCCTGCGGGAACGGGTAGCGCGCAAAGACCCCGGTGTGCGGGAAGTCCCACGCCGACACCGGCGGGTAGAAGTCGCCCTGATACCCCGCGTCGTACATCGCCTTGAGCACGGCCTCGCTGCTGGGCTCGCGACCGTTGTGGTCGAGCAGCCTGTTGCTCTTGGCGCCGAGGAACGAGATGGTCGCGACAGGGGTGCGGTCCGCGCGACCATCAAGCATGTGGCTGACCGTGCGGAATCCCCGGTAGATGTCCTCGAGCGTGAAGTGATCGCGGCCATGGGGCCGGAGCAGCGCGAGCACCAGCAGCCGGTCGAGGTCGAACTTCAGCACGTACGGCTCGCGGTCCTCCTTGGCGTGCACGTTGACTGCGGAGCGGAAGACCTTGGCGTAGCTCGTCGCGGACGCAAGCGTCCACTGGCTCGTGGGAATCAGCTTGAGGATCTCGCCGAGCACGCCATGCGAATTGTCAGCGTCGTTCACTCCGCAGATCAGCGTGCGGTAGTGGCCCTCCACCACGTCATCGAGCAGATGGTGGCCCCACATGATGCGGATGCGCCGCGTGGCATTCGCCGTGCGCGGATCGCCAGACGGCAGGATCGTCACCTTCGGCCCCTCGGACGGCACCTCCACCAGCCGGTCGCCATCGCCCTCGTACAGCCTCACCGCATGTGTGCCCGAAGGTCCCTTCGCCGGATTCGCCTTGCTGCTCATGGCGCCAGTATCGCATGGTTGCGCGACTCATGCAGCGGTTCGATGGCTGAGTATGAAGGGCACGCCTGCGGCCGGATCTAGACTGGCTGCCCGGCGCGGGACACGTCCGCGGCCGCACGGCAATGGCAGGCGCGATCACCCAGCACGAGCTCGTCGGCGCCCTCAGGGATCCGGTCGCGCTGGGCTGCGCGCAGGGCACTCCAGTGGATGTGGTGCACACCCACGCGTCGACGGTGCTGCTGTGCGGGGACCGTGCCTGGAAGCTCAAGAAGCCCGTGCAACTCGGGTTCCTCGACTTCTCCACGCTCGAGCGCCGCCGCGCGGACTGCGATCGCGAGATCGCGCTCAACCGTCGCCTAGCTCCTGAGATCTACCTCGGCCTGAGCGCCGTGGTGCGACGCGGCGCGGCGCTGCGGATGGTGGATGCACCCGTCGCTGTCGAGGAAGCCGTCGAGTGGGCCGTCCGGATGCGCCGGATGCCTGCCGATGGCATGCTGGACCGGCTCGTGCCGCGCGGCGGAGTGACTGCGCAGCACGTGCGCGAGTTCGCCCGTCGTCTCGCGGACTTCCATGCGAGTGCAGGGCCTGCCGTTGTGGCCCAAGACCACGGATCCGTGGAGCAGCTGGCAGATCGCCTGCGCAGCAACCTTGAGCGGCTCGCGCGCGGCGCTCTGTCGGCCCGTGGCGCGAAGGGCAGAGATGGCGGCCGGGCGGGGGATGCAGACATGCCCCTTCAGCAGGAGTTCGTCGATGCGCTGCGCCAGTCGGCCGAGCGGCTACTGGTGCGGGTGGCGCCGTTGCTGCACGAGCGCCGCGCACAGGGACGCGTGCGCGATGGCCATGGCGACCTGCATGCACGCAATCTGTGCATGATCGACGGGACCATCACCGCATACGACTGCCTCGAGTTCGACGACTCGCTCCGATGCGCGGACGTCGCCGCCGATGTCGGATTTCTCGCGATGGACCTCGCGCGCCTAGGCCGCAGTGACCTGGCCCAAGAGTTCGTCGCCGAGTACGCGAGGGCTAGCGGGGACAGCGGCATCGCAGAGCCTGTGCAGCTCTTCAGCGTCCACTATGCCATCGTGAGGGCGATGGTGGAGTCGATCCGCCTGGACCAGGCCGATATGTCGCTCACCGAGCGTCCCGCAGTCGTCCGCGCGATCCGCGAGTTCGCCATGCTTGCAGCGGGATACGCGGTCGAGCCAGCCACCGTGATCATGATGGGGCTGCCCGCGACCGGCAAGAGCACGCTTGGCCGTGCGCTGGCTGGCCACCTTCGCGCTCGGATCATCGAGAGCGACCGCATCCGCAAGGAGCTGCACGGCATCGCGCCGACCGCGAGGGGCACCCCTGAGATGTACAGCGCCGCCGCCACGGCGCTCACGTACGCCGAGCTTGCGAACAGGGCGCAATCCGCCGCCGGCTCGGTGGTGATCGATGCGTCGCACCACGCGAGGGCTGGTCGAGCGTCGTCGGTCGCGGCAGCCGCCGGGCGCAGCGGCCCATGGCTGCTGCTCGAGGTCGACGCGGATCGCGCCACGATCGAGGCGCGCATGCAGCAGCGTGCACGGGACGCGTCGAGTGTCTCGGATGCCACGCTGGATGTGCACGAGAGGCTCCTAGGGCGGCGCGAGGCTCCTGAGGAGGTGGATCCGCAGCACCGGCTCCGTGTGGTCAGCCGCGACGGCGACGGGTGGATCGACGACGCGTGCCAGCGGGCGCTGGCCCATTTGATGTTGTGTCGGGACTCCGATGGCGTACCTTGAGGCCATGCGTGATGCGATCGTCCCTTGGCGGATCGTGAGCAGCCTCGTCGCGGCTGCGGCATGCGGCACCGCGCTTGCGGGCAGCGTGCCCACGACCACCGTCATCGTCCACGGCTTCTCGCCGAGCGGAAAGGGCGCGTGGGTGCAGGCGACCGCGTCCGCGGTGATCGCGCGGGTTGGTGGTCAGGGCACCGTGTACCGCTACCAGGATGAGTTCGGCGCGTGGACCCGTGTGCCTGGCATCGGCAACGGGAGCGCCGACCACATCGTGCTCATCTTCAACTGGGATGCGGACTCCGGGGGTGCGGAGGAGGGTCCCAACCTTGGTTACGTGCAGGCCGCGGGCGATGCCCTGCACGCCACGATGCGCGATGCCACGTACGCGCCAGGCTCATCTGGCCCAGCCGACCTGGTCACCGGACGCGCATCGCACTTCATCGGCCACAGCCGAGGTGCCTGCCTGATCAGCGAGGCGATCCTCAGGCTTGGCGTCGCGGGTATCGCCGTGGACCAGATGACGACCCTCGACCCGCATCCGGTCAACGGCACGCTCGACGCGCGCTACAACCTCAACTGGGGCGATCCTGTGCCCCAGCGCTGGAGCAACGTCGCGTGGGCCGACAACTACTGGCGCGCAGACGGCGGTGGTCTCCTCAACGGCCTCGACTTCGACGGCATGCCGCTCGACAACGTGCTCAACGTGCAGCTCTCCGAGTCCCTGCTGAACTGCTGTGCGTACTCGTTCTCGCACTCCGATGTGCACCTGTGGTACTTCGGGACCATCAGCCTTGCGACGGGCGCGAGCAACGGCGAGGAGACGGTCACGGCGCAGATGCGCAGCAGCTGGTGGCCTGAGGGCGCCGCGAACGTCGGATTCGCGCGAAGCGCGATCGGTGGCGCTGCTCGGCCCACGATCTCGCCGGGCATTGCGCCAAATCCGGCGCTTGCCCCCATCCTCCACAACGGCAACTTCGTTGGCGGCACGCGCGCGGGCTGGGCCATGCACGGCGGATCCGGCGCCACGCTGCAGAGCGAATCGGGCAACTGGTTCGCCCGGCTCTCGTCAGCGCGGCCGCAGCTGACGCACAACCGCTCGTACCTGCCCGCGCCGCGCGACCCGTCGCGGCCGGTGCAGCTCTCGATGGCCGTGCGGCGCAGCGGCGCTGCCGGGTCAGGCGATGCGCTGCGTGTCGAGATCCAGGGAGCTGGTGACGAGACGGCAACGCCGGTACCTGGCGCATCGTGGCCGGTGTCCTCGCTGGGCACCTCCTTCGCAGGCGTCACCGTGCCCATCCCGCCCGAGCTGTGCGGCATGACTGCACGTCTCCACGTCGTGCTTGACGGCGGAGGCAATGGCATCGCATCCAATGTGGACATCGACGACATCGTGATCACCGTGCCGCCGCGCGCAGCGGACCTCAATGGAGACCTTCGGGTTGATGGCACGGACCTCGGTGCGCTGCTCGCGGCGTGGGGCCCATGCTCGGGCTGCCCGGCGGACATCAACGGTGACGGGTCCGTCAACGCCATCGATCTCGCGGCGCTGCTTGCCGCATTGGGCTGAGCGTGACCAGTCGTGCGCGATTGCGCGGCAAGCCCCTGGTCGCGAAGGCCCCGGTCGCAAACGCACGGCCTGTCGAGCCGTCGCTCGCCGACCTCCGCAACGTCGGTCCCGCAACGGTCACGGACCTCTCGAAGCTGGGCATCCGCTCTGTGCGCCAACTGGCGACCCAGGATGCGTTCGAGCTCTACGAGAGGCTCTGCAGGATCACGCGGCAGCGCCACGATCCCTGCGTGATCGACGTGTTCATGTCGGCCATCGACCAGGCTCGCGGCGGCAAGGCCCGTCCCTGGTGGCACTACACGCCGCAGCGCAAGCGCCGCATGGCGTAGCGCTCAGCCGCCGGTGGCGGGCGTCTGCGAAGTGGCCAGGGTCAGGTGCGGCATGATCGCGTCCGCCCACACGGCGTATCCCTTGGGCGACAGGTGCAGCGCGTCGGGCATCAGCTCGGTCGGGATCTTGCCGTCCACGTCGATGAAGCGCACGCCGAAGTCCAGGAACCTCACCGCACCCCCGGATCCCGCCGCGGGGCCGGATGCAGAGCCCGTCGCAGGTCCAGACTCGCCCGTGGCACCGAACTCCCTGACCAGCGCCTGGTTCACCTGTAGCAGCTCGCCGCGCATCGCGTTCATGGCAGCGCCCCGGGGCAGGATCCCGCACAGGATCACGGTTGCTGCCGGCGCTTGCGCGCGCACGAGGGCCACAACCGCACGCACGCCGGCGAGAGCCGCGGCAGCGCCATCACGCCCATGCCCGATGTTGTTCGTGCCGATCATGATCACGACGGCCTTGGGGTTGAGCCGGCTGAGCGGCGCCTGCGACAGGCGCCACAGCACATGCTCCGTGCGATCTCCGCCTACGCCTAGGTTGACTGCGCCCAGCGGCTCAATGCGCTCACGCCACACGGTGCTGCCCTCGGCCTCCCAGGACTGCGTGATCGAGTCGCCGATGAACACCACATTCGCGGGCGGCGACGTGCGCGCGCGCTCGAGCACAGCTGCCTGACGCGCGGCACCGCCTGGGTCCTCCCGCGGAGCGGGCACAGTGGAGACCTGGACGTCCGCAGCGCCTGCGGCAATCGCGGCAGCGCCGAGCGCCGCAGCGCCCCGTACCAATGCCCGAAGCGTCCGGTTGCGCCCGTTCCCATCGCACTGTGCCGATGTGCTCATGTGCGCAGGCTATTCCACCCAACCACCAGATGCACCATAGCTGCTGTCAGCACCACCGGCGCGACGATGTTCAAGAGTGGGATCGTGGCCGCGAACGCTGCGAGTGACCCGAAGAGCAGCAGGGGAGCTCGCCGCGCACGGATCATCGCATCTACCGACTCCGGGCTGCAGCGCCGCAGCCCCACCAGCTCCGCATACTCCTGCCCGAGCAGGAACCCGTTCACGACGTAGTAGGCGATCAGGTACACCGGCGGCACCACCAGCAGCGCCAGCATCAGCACATTGGCGACAACCAGTGTCAGGACGAGCCGAGTGCTGCGCCACACACCTGCCATCAGCGGCACGCCGGGGGCGGGCCCGAGCTTCGGATAGTGCCTGCGCTCCACTGCGGTTGCGATCGGCTCGAGGAACAGGCTGACGAGCGCCACCGCGACCGGGGGAAACAGGAACCACGTGACCAGGAGGGTGGCCATGCCGCCCGCCAGTGCGATGGCCCAATCAAGCCACGCGTTCTGCAGGAGCTGCAGCTTGACCAGCACGTAGGGGACCAGCCACAGCATCAGGCCGAACAGCATCGCCGCCAGGGCCATGCACCCGCCCAGCACGGCAAGCACCACGGGATCACCGAGCTGCCCGAACGCCCGAAGCACCGACTTCGTCACGCTGAGCGTCTCGTGCAGTTGGTGCGTCGCGCGCTGGCTCAATCGGGGGAGAGCGTAGATCACGATGGGCACATGCGACTCGCGGCATGCTGCCTTGTGCCCATTTCCACGTGTACCGCGGAGCATGGCCTCTTTACACTGATGCATGCACGGTGGCCGGCAGCAGCCGTCCGCCGAGCGATGGAATGCCCGCATGAACCGCTCCGAGCCGTGGCCTGCACGCACACTGATTGCCGCGCTCGTCTCCCTCGCGTGCCTGTGGATGGATCGGGCGGGGCTCGCTACGGCTGACGCCCCTCCACCCGAAGTGCGATTTGAGGTCGGCAACGTGTGGGAGGGCGGGTACGGGGCGAACATCCGCATCTGGAATCGAGGCCCTGCGCCCATCGTGGGATGGACACTCACGTGGGACCGTGGCCCGACCATCGCGAGCCTCTGGAACGGCACTCACTCCGTCGACGGCATCCATCACACGGTGCAGAATGCCGGGTGGAACGCGACCATCGCAGCTGGCGCCACAGTCACTCTCGGCTTCACCGGCGCGGGCACGATGACTGACAACGTCACGGACTGCCGGCTCAATGGCGCCCCCTGCGAAGTGACCTACGACCTTCCCCCAGGCTGGTCTGGCGGCGGCAGTGGCGACGGATCGGGTGGAGGCGGTGCACCGCAGGTCGAGCCGCGCGGCCCGTTCTGGTTCCCCGAGGACATCGACGGCAACCGCACCGTCAATGGCGCAGACCTCGCGCAGGTGCTTGGCGCATGGGGCAGTTCAGGCACACCAGGTCCCGCGTTCGCGGCCGACGTCAATCGCGACGGTCGCGTGGATGCCGTGGATCTCGCCGGCATCCTTGCTGCGTGGGGACCGCTCCCGCCAGAGCGGGTCATCGTGGGCTACTGGATCGAGTGGGGCATCTACGGCCGCAACTACCAGCCCGCGGACACTCCATTCGAGAAGATGACGCACCTGCACTATGCGTTCGCGAAGATCAACCCCGACTTCACGATTGCACCGTTCGACACCTATGCGGCGCTCGACCGCTTCTATCCGGGCGACTCCTGGAGCATGCCCTTCCGCGGCACGTACCGGCAGATCAACCAGGTGCTGAAGGCGCAGCACCCGCACCTGCGCACGCTCATCTCAGTTGGCGGGTGGACGCTGTCGGGTCCGTTCAGCGACGCCGCGCTCACGCCTGAGCGTCGCGCAACCTTCGCGCAGTCGTGCGTCGACTTCATCCGCACCTACGGGTTCGACGGCGTCGACATCGACTGGGAGTACCCGGTCTGCTGCGGCCTCGAGTCCAACACGTACCGCCCGGAGGACCGCGCCAACTTCACGCTGCTGCTGGCGGCAGTGCGCGAGCGGCTCGACGCCGCGGGTGCGGAGGACGGCAGGCACTACCTGCTCGCGATCGCTGCGCCTGCCGGCATCGACAAGATCTCCAACCAGGAGCCGCACCTCTACCACCCATCGCTCGACTACATGACCGTGATGACCTACGACCTCTTTGGCGCGTGGGACCTCACGATGACAGGCCACCAGGCAGGGGTGTCGCGCAACCCTGCGCAGGGCAACTCGTTCACGGCGGTGAACTACAACATCGAGACGGCGATCGGCGCATACCTTGACGCAGGCGTCCCCGCGCACAAGATCGTGCCTGGAGTGCCCTTCTACGGGCGCGCATGGCGTGGCGTGCCGCCCACGAACCACGGTCTCTTTCAGCCGGCGACCGGCGTCCCGCCCGGCACGTGGGACGACTGGGCATCGGGCGCCACAGGGGTGAACGACTTCACGCAGATCCGCGCGTTGCTGCAGGGCGGCGACTATGTCAGGCACTGGGATCCTGTGGCGAAGGCTGCATGGGCGTACTCGCCCACGGCACATGGCGGCCACTTCATCAGCTACGACGACGTCGAATCGATCGCGGTCAAGGGCGAGCTGGTGCGCCAGCGTGGCCTTGGCGGCTTCATGTTCTGGGAAGTCACGGGCGACCGTGAGGAGATCCTTCTGGATGCCCTTGTCGACGAGCTCGGAGGCCGCCGGTGAGTGCCCGTGCTTCATGTGCGCTGGCCCCAGGGCCAGCCGCCATCGCGGTCGTGGCTCGTGCCGCATTGGCCGCGATCGGGGCATCGCTCTGCGGTGCATCCGCAGCGCCGGCCGCCGCAGCTACGCAGTCGTCCGTCGCCATCGAGTTTGCGCTCTCGAGCGCGTGGGACGGCGGCTTCGTCACCAACGTCCGCTTGCGCAATGATGGCACCACGACGGTGAACGGATGGACCCTTGCCTTCACGTGGTCTCCGCAGATCGTCTCGCACTGGAACGCCATCCTCACCACCACGCCGACGGGCACGAGCTACCGGCAGGAGCTCACGCCGCTCGAGTGGAACTCCATGATCGCGCCGGGCGCGACGGTGACGGTGGGGTTCCAGGCCAACGGCACCTTCACGCCGACGGTCACGGCGTGCTCGGTCAACGGTGTGCCGGTCGTGCCCACGTACGTCAACAGCCCAGGCGGTGGCGGGGGCACGCCCATCGTCGAGATCGCCGGAGTGCCGGCGGCCGCTGACGCGTTCCGCATTCCAGGTGGCATGACGGCGCGCGCCCTTGCGCTCTCAAGCGGCGCCGATGTGAACGGCTGGAGCGTGCGCACCAACAATCCGCACGTGGTCCAGGTGTCAGTGGGCGCTGCTGCCGGTGGCGGCCACGAGCTGCGGCTCAGCGCGCTCGCGCCAGGCTTCGCGTCGGTCACGGTCGCCGACACCGGGTCCGGCGCATCACGCATCGTGGGCGTTGCGGTCGAGAGGCCCGATGCATCGATGCCCGGGTTCCCTGCGTACCTCGCGCTTGGCAGCGTCAGCGAGGACATCGCCGCGCATCTCGACTACTTCCGCGGCTACGGGCCGGGTGCAGCCGGCGGAAGCCGCTTCGTCGACTTCCGCTACATCTACATCAACGGCGGCCCGGTGTCAGGATGGCGCACATGGACTGCAGTGCCCGGCGACCGTGCGCGCCGGTACGTGCGAGAGAGCAAGCGCCTGGGGATGATCCCGTGCTTTGTCTTCTACAACGTGCCTGACTCGGGGGAGAGCCTGCCGACCAACATTGCGCACCTCCATGACCCGCAGTACATGGCAGGCTACTGGCGCGACCTTGACCTCTTCTGCGATGTGGTGCGCGAGGAGACGGCGGACGGCTGGCCCGTGGCCGTGATCCTCGAGCCCGACTGCCTCGGGTACTTCGCGCAGGCGGGGTACTCGCCCGATACGCCGGCGATCGCCCCGCGCGTCGACATGGCGTACTCGACCGCAGGCTTCGACAGCAGTCCGATCCTCGCCGCAGGGGATCCGCGGTTCCCGAACTCCATCCCCGGACTCGTGCGCGCGATCAACCACATCCTGCGCCGCGACATCCCGTCGGTGCGCTTCGGGTGGCAGCTCAACCTGTGGGCCTCTCCGCCTGGCGGCTTCGCGGGAACGCCCATCCCGGGCAACGGCATTTGCCGGATGACGGACATCTACGGCATTGCGGACGGTCGAATGCGCATCAGGGCAGAGGCGCGCGCGATCGCCGAGTGGTACGTCGCAGCGGGGGTGCTCGCTTCGAACGCAGACTTCGTCTCGATCGACAAGTACGGGCTTGACGCTGTGGGCGCGAACCCCGCGTGCGCCGCCGATCCTGCTGCCGGCCCATGGTTCTTCAACGCCGACCACTGGCACAACTACCTCGCGGTCGTGCGAAGCCTGCGTGAGGCCACCGATAGGCCCGTGGTGCTGTGGCAGATCCCGGTAGGACGGGTGAACTCGACCACCGATGTCGATCCTGCGGCAGGCGCTCCCTTCGCCCCGCTCGACAACTCGATCCAGCGCTACGAGGACAGCGCCACGACCTTCTTCTTCGGCGACACGTTTGACCCGGGCACGGCGACGCGGCGCGCGTGGTTCGCGACCAATGCTGGGCAGGATCCGAAGGTGAGCACGAGCGGCGCGCTCGTCACGTGGGGCGAGCACCTGAGCGATGCGCGGGATGTGGGCGCGATCGCGCTGCTGTGCGGTGCAGGCGTGGGCGCGAGCACCACGAACATCCCGCCCTCAAGCGGCATCTCGCAAGGACCGACTGACGGCGGCTTCTGGATGAGGCGCGCAGAGCTCTACTACCTCGATCCGATCCCGCTCGATCCGCAGCCACCGGCGCCCGCCGACCTGAACGGCGATGGCCGCATCAACGGGCTCGACCTCGCGATGCTGCTCGCGGCGTGGGGAACGCCCGGCGCCGACATCGACGGCAACGGCACCTCAGACGGCGTAGACCTCGCGATGGCGCTCGCGAGCTGGACGGGGTGAAGCGCGGTGGCCTTCCGTCTCGGCCGTGACATCCCATGACGGGCAAGCCGAAGTGAAGCGGAATGGGCGATACTGGATTCGAACCAGTGACCCCACGCGTGTGATGCGTGTGCTCTAGCCAGCTGAGCTAATCGCCCGCGAAGTCGGGAAGTTACCGCAAGTCGGTCTCCGGATGGGTCGATTCGGGGGCTTGTCCTGTTCCCGATCCCTACTTATCGGTACCGACAATGGCACATTTCTCTCAAGTAACCCACGACTTCTGCTGCCTAGATTCAAAACTACTTCCGTGTCGCGAGCACGGGATTATGTTGAACAAGCTGCCTCCGTCCGTTTGCCGGAGGGGCAAGCCGGTCGTAGCGCCGGCGGTTTCGTTCCCTTGAGCCGGACTCCAGAGATGTTCAGGACACCGCGCCAGCACCATCCATCAGGTAGTGAGTCGTCCTGGTGGGCGTGGTCGGTTCGGCGCCTCGCGGTAGGGCTCTTGGCGATCTCCGGTGCGTTCTCTGCATCGAGCGCTCCGTCAAGGGCCGACATCATCTTTGCAACCGGCAAGTCCACCGGGGACCTGATCCGCTACGACTCACAGGATCCTGTCGGCACGAGGACAGTGCTCGCGAGCGGAACGCTCAGCGCACCGTCTGCGCTCGCAATCGGGCCCGACGGCAACCTTTACATCGGGAATGCCGGCAACGGCACGACCATCGCTCCGTCGATCGTGCGACTTAGCGTGGGAACCGGCACGTTCACGACGGTCCACACATTCAGTTCGTACGACATCGTTCCAGGCAGCATGGTGTTCCAGGGATCGGCACTACTTGTGGGTCGCGATCCCGACAGTGGCAATGCCGGTCCGGTTGTACGGTTGACGAACGTCACTGGTGGTACGGTTACCGTCAGCAACTACACGTCGGGCGGCAACCTCGTGAGTAGCCCAGGGCTCGCCATCGCGCCCGACGGGCGCCTCTACGTCAGTGATCAGACTTGGAACCTTCTCAGTTTGGTCGCAAGTGGCCCAGTCAAGCGGTTTGATGCTTCGGGCGCTTTCGTGGACGAGGTCATCGCCGACGGTGCCTCCGGACTTCAGGGTCCGGCTGGGATGGTGATCGGCGGCAACCAGCTGTTCACGGCGAGCTACATGAACGGCGGTGTACTTGCGACCAGCCTCGTCTCCGGGGCCACAACGAGCTTTGCCTCGGCGGGTGCGCCGTTTGAGGCGCGGGCACTCACGCTGCTCGCGGACGGCAGCCTGCTGGCCGGCTCCGGTGTCGATGGGTCGATTCGCCGCTTCGGCTCGGGTGGCGCGCTCCTTGAGACCTTCGCGACTGACATCGGGCCGATTGGCGGACTGGCTGCAGTCGTGCCGAATGGGCCATCGGAATGCCCGAACGAGCCGGGCGCCGCGAGCATCTTCGTCGGAGTTGACTCGGACGGCGATGACTACTGCTCGACCGCGTCGGGCGGAACCGACTGTGATGATGGGGCGAACGACGTATACCCCGGGGCTCCAGAGCTGTGCGGCAACGTGGGATTCAACAACGACTGCGACAACGCAGGAGCAAGTGATGACCAGACCCCATTTGTGCTGCATCGGGACGTGGACGGCGACGGGTACGGAGACGTCAATGTGTTCCATCCGCAGTTCGTCATTGATTGCGCGTCGAACTGGCCCGGTTACGTCAACGACCGCAATGACTGCAACGACAACGACCGCTACGTCAACCCGAGTGCAGCAGAGATCTGCGACGGCATCGACAACAACTGCTCCAACAGCATCGACGAGAACCAGTCGAACATCGACTACTACGCCGACACGGACGATGACGGCTTCGGGGCCGGCGCACGGGTAGGCAGCTTCTGCAGCGAGGCGGCGGCGCGGGTGCGCCTCAGCAACCCGACCGGCAACTACTCGACCACAAGCGATGACTGCGGTGCGAGCGACTCAGCGGTCTACCCGGGCGCGCCCGAGAACTGCGCGAACCTCGGCACGAACAACGACTGCGACGGCTACAACGACGAGACTGAGGTGATCGCGGCGGGGGCCGGCGACCTCCAGACCTTCTATGCGGATGCAGACGGGGACGGCTACGGAAGCCAGTCGGATACCACGGGCTCCCCGTTCTGCAGCCGGCCCTCGGGCCGGTCAGCGACCAACAACGATTGCAATGACACCTACGGCGCTGGCGCGCCCATTAACCCGGGCGCCGCCGAGACCTGCAACGGGATCGACGACGACTGCGATGGCACGGCTGACGACGGCCTGCCGTCGTCCGACTACTACGTGGACGGTGATGACGATGGGTACGGCACGGGCACCTCGCTGGGCTCGTACTGCAGCGAGGCCGCCGCTCGGGTGCGCCTTGGCAATCCATCAGGCAACTATTCGACCCGCTCCACCGATTGCGCGGATGGGGATGCGGCTCGCAACCCGAGCGCCGCCGAGACTTGCAACGGCATCGACGACGACTGCGACAGCTCGCCTGATGACGGTCTTCCGTCGTCTGCCTACTACGTGGACGGTGATGACGACGGCTACGGCACGGGCACCTCGCTGGGCTCGTACTGCAGCGAGGCCGCCGCCCGGGTGCGCCTGGGCAATCCATCGGGCAACTACTCGACGGCAAGCACCGACTGTGACGACGCGAGCGCAGCGGCCCGGCCCGGCCTTCCCGAGATCTGCGCCGACTACGGCACCGACAACAACTGCGATGGCGACCGCTACGACTACGACAACACGGCGCCGGACCTGATCCGGTTCCACCAGGACCTCGACGGCGACGGGTACGGCGTTGCCGGCGGATTCTCAGTTGAGGCGTGCGAGACTCCGGAGCCGGCCAACCGCTGGGCGACCCGCACCGGCGACTGCAACGACTCCTACGCCTACATCAGCCCGCTCGGCGCCGAGGTCTGCGACAGCTACAGCACGGCGCGCGACGAGGACTGCGACGGATACGCAGACGACCTAGATACGGCCGGTGGCGCCTCGGGCAAGGTGGACTACTTCACCGATACCGACGGCGACGGCTACGGCACCGGCAGCGCGCAGTCGCGATGCGACCAGCCGGCCAGTACATCTGCGTTTGCGGGTGACTGCAACGACTCCTACGCCTACATCAGCCCGGTCGGCACCGAGGTGTGCGACAGCTACAGCACGGCGCGCGACGAGGACTGCGACGGCTACGCCGATGACCTCGATGCGCAGGCCAGCTCGATCGGCAACCGCTCCACGTGGTACCGCGATTCTGACAGCGACGGCTACGGCGCGCTCAACGTGACGGCCGAGCGCTGCGATGCCGGGACGGGCTCGGACGGCTACTCGTACATCGCCAACAGCACTGACTGCGACGACACGAACGCCGCGCGCGATCCGGGCAACACCGAGATCTGCGACGGCTCCAACCTGGACGAGGACTGCGACGGGTATGCGGACGACCTCGACACGGTCGGCGGCGCGTCCGGCAAGGTGACCTACTACGTCGATGGCGATAGCGATGGCTACGGCGCGGGAGCAGGCACGGACTACTGCGACCCGCCTGTCAACACCTCGACGATCGCCGGCGATTGCAACGACTCTTACGCCTACATCAGCCCGGTCGGCACCGAGGTGTGCGACAGCTACGGCACGGCGCGCGACGAGGACTGCGACGGGTACGCGGACGACGCGGACCCGCAGGCCAGCTCGATCGGGAACCGCTCCACGTGGTACCGCGACTCGGACAACGACGGCTACGGCACTGCATCGGTGACGGACCTCCGCTGCGACGCAGGCACCGGCTCAGACGGCTACTCGTACATTGCCAACAGCGCGGACTGCGATGACACCACCGCCACCCGCGACCCTGGCAACGAGGAGGTCTGCGATGGCCTCGACGTGGACGAGGACTGCGACGGGTATGCCGACGACGCCGACCCGCAGGCCAGCTCGATCGGGAACCGCTCGACGTGGTACCGCGACTCGGACAACGACGGCTACGGCGTGCTCGGCGTTACGGCGCAGCGCTGCGACGCGGGCACCGGCAGCGACGGCTACTCGTACATCGCCAACAGCACGGACTGCGACGACACGACCGCCACCCGCGACCCTGGCAACGCTGAGGTCTGCGACAGCTCCAACCTCGACGAGGACTGCGACGGGTACGCGGACGACCTCGACGTGGGCGGCGCGTCAGGCAAGGTGCCCTACTACACCGACATCGATGGCGACGGCTATGGCGTCACGACAAGCGTGGTGGGCACGTTCTGCGACGGCGGGGCAAGCCGCTCTGCCTTGGCCGGCGACTGCAACGACGCGTACACGTACATCAGCCCCGCGGGCACCGAGGTGTGCGACAGCTACAGCCCTGCGCGTGACGAGGACTGCGACGGTCTCTCTGACAACGCCGACCCCTCGGCCCTCGACTCAGGCAAGAGCAACTTCTACCTCGACGGCGACCGCGATGGCTACGGAGCCGGCAACGCCGAGCGCTTCTGCGACCTGCCCGCCAAGTACTCATCCAACCCCGATGACTGCAACGATACGAACGCCGGCATCAGCCCAGGCGACGCGGAGATCACGGCGGACGGCATTGATCAGAACTGCGATGGCTCCGAGATCTGCTTCGAGGATCTCGACAGCGACGGCTACCGCACCGGCATCACCCGCGTGTCCGTCGACTCCGACTGCGACGACCTGTTGGAGGCCCTTGACTCCGATCCCGGCGGCGACTGCGATGACGCATACTCGTACATCAGCCCGGCGGGTGCCGAGGCATGCGATGCCTACACGCCCGCGCGCGACGAGGACTGCGACAACCTCACCGACGACGCGGATCTGGGCGGCGCGAGCGGCAAGGTGACCTACTTCGCCGACTCCGACTCCTTCGACTCGCTGCGCCCCGGACAGTCGGTGGTGGACACCTTCACCTACACGATCCGCGACTCGTTCGGCGCGCTCAGCACGGCGACGGTGAGTGTCACGGTGACTGGCGCCAACGAGGGCCTCACCATCATCGGCACGCGCCGTGGCGACCTCAACCTCAACGGCACCGAGGGCAACGACGTCATCTACGGCCGCCAGGGTGGCGACGTGGTCGATGGCCGCGGCGGCGCCGACCGCATCTTTGGCGGCCAGGGCCATGACAAGCTCTATGGCGGCGCCGGCAATGACGAGGTGCAGGGCGGCAACGGCCGCGATACGC